>DASCRS010000084.1:0-3979 GCA_034402455.1 Candidatus Poseidonia sp.
TACAAGACATCCAAAGCGGCATTAGTGGAACTATTTCGTAGGGCAAGTGGAAAATGTCTAGAAGTGATTCTCCTCGGGAAAAAGTTCCTCCTATGGAAGCGGTGAGCAGAATCAATCCTGAAGCAGCCATGCCGCCTACGGCTTGTAAATCACGGGTGTAAGTTTGTTGCCAAATGCGTTCGCCAATGCTATGGCGAGAAGCAAGCACTCCGATGGCGAGCCCTAATGATGCAGTTGAAAGAAGCATTTTGTTGACCAAAAGAGGATGGTTAATGTCGCCTTGAGGTCCGGATTGAATGCCGCTGAAGATTGCGAAAGGCATGGCAATGAGGCCAAAGAAGAGTGTTGCATGAGCGACGGTATCGATTACTGTTATCTTGGATTGAAGGCCCAGAATATTGCGGCTTGCAAGACCAGCCAACAAGAAAAATAATCCAGCCATGGCAAAGGCTCCCACTGTAAGTTCAGTCGAAACAACGTGGAAGGTATTTGATGAAACCATCAATATTCACCTCCATGTGGAATCATAAGTTCGGAATGGTCTTTCTTGTCAATGGGTATGCTCAATGTTTTTTGAAGTGCCATAAAGCCAGCCATCAGTGCAAAGAGCATAGCAAAAGATTGCATGTAAACCAAGGTGTTGTCAACCTCCCAGGAGGGCTCATCACTTCGTAATTGGAACCAAGGAGTGGTCTGCTCAGGCCCTTCTCCAGAAAGAATGGCGCGCCACTCAATCATATTGGGCAGTATTGAAGTTGGCAGTTCAAAGGACCACGAATTTCCTTCTCCCTTCGTAGCATTCAATGAAGTTATTTCTCCAGAGTTGGTTCGCCATTCAATACTCATGCTGGTGACAAACTCGGTTGAAACTTCAATTGATGTAGTTTCACCAATATCTCGCTGAATTGGAGGGTCAAACGAATCTGATAAGCGAGGTAGGTCCTCTGGGACTTCAAGGACAGTAACACTCAATGGAGTTATGCTTGCTCCATAGAAAGGTGCATCGTTTCCGTCCACAGTGCCATGATGTACGGCGCCGTAGAGTGTATATTCTCCAACTTCAGGTGCCTTCAGTGTCCAAGTGACTTCAACTGTTGATGTGCCGCTGGGAACTATGGTTTCAAGGTAGTTGAAGGCATTTCCTTCGCTATTGGAAACGATATCCCATCCTACGTCAGCAGGGGTGTCTTGAGAGCCCGAAAGGCTGCTGAGTAAGAATACGCCGAGTATACCAGATTGAGTGGTTTCCACCGATTCAATTTGCACGGTTATGCTGGTGAGCAATCCTTCGTAGATTGTGTCAGGTGAGGTGAGTGTGATGATGGCACTTGAACTTCGGTTCATATCTGCATCACCATGACATGCGCCTCCGCATTGAGCGTCAAATTCTCCTGCGCCAACACCGTTTGGATTCGCTGAGCCAATTCCTGGAGCAAGCAAGCAGGCGCATAGCAGCAATACCAAGGCGATTCGATTCATTGACCCTCACCCCGGCGCAAAAATTGAGGTGCCAAGATGGCAATGCTTGCAAAAATGAATAAGATTCCAACCCCAGTTCCACCAGTTTGCGAGGCCTTAGGGGCTTCAATTATTGGGGCCTCAACATATACGGTTCCTTCGGAAGTACCTGCGATGAAGGTGCGCCCGTCGTTCATGGGTTCAATCCGATAGTTTGCCGTACCCGATAATGGAGGCATATCATGGTATTCGGTGGTATTGACCGTGGCGATTTGCTCCCCATTTCTCCACACATTGAACTGGACTTTATCGCCAGCCCACTCCCAAGAAAGGTCAACTTCTCCTCTGGTAGAGAGTACTTCAAAATCAGTAACTTTGGGCCCAGTTTGTGCAACAAGTTCCAATGTGGTCTGATTTTCTGCTCCATATTCATCCCGTACCGTAAGGGTGACGGAAGTACTGTCGCCCAAGATGAATTCAAACGAAGGTCCAATGCCAGATCCTCCTTGCCATGACCAAGTATAATCGGTAATGTGGCTGTCGTGGTCAACCGAATTAGCACCGCTTAGAATGACCGTTTCGCCGAGCCATATTTCTGTTGATATCAATTGAATGTCCGCACTGGGCGAGAGATTTGGAATCGTGATGGACTCCTCAACGAGTGTACTATTGACCGTTCCATCGTTTGCTGTAACGGCGAGAGTCCAGATTTGTTCAGGTTCTGTACGCTGTGAAATAATTGTATCTTTACCGTCCATGATGCCATCCTTGAACCCATTTTTGTACCATGTCTTTACGATGCTCGTTTGGTCTTGGTCAAAATCTGTAACGGTCACAACTGGAGTCAAATCGTCAAGAGATGTCACCTCGCTTGGCCATTGAATCGTTACACTCGGGGCGGCATTGAGAATGATAATTTCTTCTGCATTTGCTGTGCTTGTCGTCTCATTATCTGAGAGTTCAAGTATAGCAAGAATACTGTCTCCTTTGACAAACATACTCGTATTGAGTATGAGTTGATTTTGGCCTTCAAGTACCGCTCCATTGCGCAACCAAATAACTGAAACAACTTCAGTGCCGTCACCATCTTCGTCACCGCTTTCAAACCTCACTTCAAGGTCGTGTTCAACGGTAGAAGATGGTGTGAACAGGGTGATGTTGGTTATGGAGGGTGCTGAATTGATGATAGTTACAGAAGGCGATGATGCCCATGAAGACCATGATGTGCCATCAAATAATCGAACTTCCCCCTTCCATGATTCACCCTTTGTGGTCATTGCTGAAGGCAATGTGACGAGGTTGTTCGCTGGTGCATGGATGATTCCATCAAGCGTCCAACGAATTGACCGTTGTGTGATTATATCTTCGTTGGCGTCAAATTCATTCCATGATAAGGCGAGGTCTTCAGTTGTAGTGGGATTTACTACACCAATGGCCACGTTATCTGCTACAGGGGGTGTGTTTTCTGTAGAGCCGATGTTGATGTTATCTGATGTTGTCCAAGAAGAGAAAACCTCCCCATCGTTTGCACGAACACGAACTTGCCAAATGTCTCCTTCGCGGGTAACAACTGAAGGAAGCGTGGTTGCATTGTTCAATTCTGTAATAATAGCGCCGTTGAGTAGCCATTGATTTTCAAATGTCAAAGAGTCGCTATCAGCATCAGTAAAATTGACAGAATATGTGATGTCTATCATATCGGTTGGAGATTGGTTTGAGGGAGTTATTTCGGTGACTGTTGGTGGAGTGTTGAGGATGATTGCAGTTGATGATGTCATGCTTTGTCCGTTGGCTGTTCCATCAGATGGTGTAACTTCTACTGTCCACGACTGATGTTTTGCGGTTTGCGAAGATGAGACTTCGGATCCCGTAAGAGAAGGCATCAAGCTCCCATTGAGTGTCCACGCATAGGTTGAGCCACTTTCCAAATTCCCGTCTATATCATCAAAGGTGTACGAAGCGACCAAATTATCAGCTGTTGAAGGGGTTTGAGGTATAATGGCGAGATTCGAGATAGTTGGGGGATTATTTGTTGAAGCGATTTCTGGAATTGAATAACTCGCAGTACCAACAGCATCCCCTGCTTTGTTTTGCTGACCATTTCCTCCAAGGACGGCAAGCGAGAGTGTGGCAGTCCCTGTTCCAGTAGAGGGTGCAGTCCAGTCAACAGTCCATGACGTGCTGGTCCATGTGGAATGGGTTGCTGAAGCGCCTCCAGTAATCACTTGAGCATTTGAAGAAGGATTGGAAAAAATCCCATCAGAAGCGTCCAGTGAAAAGCCACCACTGCTATGACTCGTGGATATCCCGATGGAAAGAGAATAGGTTGCCCCTGGTGTATATTCAGATGGTTCACCCGAAAGGGTTGGAGTGAGCGTATTTGACGAGGTATGGCAACTACATCCCGAAGAGGAATTGTACTTTCCAGTCTTGTGTCCGTTCACTGGAGCCAAGACACCACTGGTTAGCAAAAATACGAGAAGTAAAGCCAACCCGTGCTTTCGCATGAATTCCAACATCT
>DASCRS010000085.1:0-3600 GCA_034402455.1 Candidatus Poseidonia sp.
ATCAATACAACGACAACGAAAGCGATTGCAATAAGCAAAATTAGGTTGTCAAAAGTACCTTCATCGATATCATGGCTGAGTAAATCGTTTGAAATCACTTCATAATTCATTATTGATTCCTTGGAACGGTCAGTAAAAATATCCCGCATTTGATCTTGCAACACCTTTCGTTGTTTATCATCCATTTCTGGGTCTATTTCTAACACCCACAGAGTTGATGAGGCTGTTGGCGCCCCATCGCCAGTCCCACTTTCCAAATAATCACAAGTTGGATCGATTGAAAGATCTTTGTTGAGAAGGGCTGATGAGGCATAAGTGGCTGCGGAAAGAAGTTGGTCATCAGCAGTCAAACCACATGTTTCATTTTCATCAAAAAGAGCGTCAAGAATCTCGCCCCAATTATTCAACTCGGCTATTTTTTCACCATTGCCTTCTTCATCCAAACTTAACTGAAGAATACCAGGAGCAGTGGTCCAAACATGCACTATATTTTGCATCTTAGATGACTCATTTTTGAAAAACACCAAATCTGACTGCATCGCTTGAAGTGATTCCAAACTTAGAACGTTTGACCCTTCATCGGTAGTTACATGGATGAACATAGGCCGTATTTCATCGGGAAAGAATTCATGAATTGCATCATGCTTTTCGATAGAATCAGACTGAGGTGCAAAATCATTCAAATCGGTTTCAAAGGTTGGTGGTGATAGAACAAGTTGGCCTAAAAGTAGAGCAGTCAGTATCACACAGGATACTACGATAAACGGAGCAGTGCGCCGAAAAGTTCCAGCCGAGGAGGCCAGTCTTTCCTCAAGATGGCCCGTATCCATGAACTTCCCCGTTCATGCAAGTACAAAAACAAAGAGGTAATCTTGATGGATAAGAATGTAAACCTAGCAACTTTTTTCAGTTGCGGGTAAGAAATAATGGAAGAATTTGATGAGAAGGTTCAAAACAAGTTGGCTGGTGGAACGACCGGTCAACATGTCTGTTACAGTGCTCAAGAAAGAGAAGAATGAACTGCGACTCCGAATTATCGGTGAGAGTCACACCGCTCTTCAAGTCCTACGTCAACGCCTTAACGCACACAAAAGTGTTGATTATGCTAATTATTTCCCAGGCCACCCTGAACTTGATGACCCTGAATTTTACATTCGCACCACTACAAAATCGGGTGTTGAGAAAGTTCTGAAGGATATCGTCAGCGGCGTCGCCAAGGAATTCACTGACGCCAGCCTCTGAAGAAGGTTATCGTCATGGACTCCGTCGCTCAAGCCATAGGGATGATTGGCTACGCGACAAAAACCAACGGTGTTGGTGGAATCATCAAATCTAGAGTTTCTGATTTTAGAGTAGAAGAAATCGCAACTCCTATCCACTTTGACAACCGTGGAAGATTTACTGTAGCCAAAATCACATTGACCAACTGGGAAACAAACCGTTTCTGTAATCAACTATCGGCAACACTGAAAATACCAAGAAATCGTATTTTCTTTGCAGGAACGAAGGATAAACGCGCCGTTACTTCACAACTCTTTGTAATCGATGCACCAATGAATAAGGTTGTATCGGTAGAACTTCCCGATGTTGAAATTGAGGTACTTGGCCGAACACATCAGAAGATTGGATTTGGTAACCACCGAGGGAACCGGTTCACAATCATTGTCCGAGGCTGTTGCGACAAGGATGGGAATCCGCTTTCAAATGAGGAGGCAATGAACGAAGTATATCAGATTCAAGAGGACATGCAAGAATCTCTTGGAGCAGGTCGATTCCCCAACTGGATTGGCCCCCAGAGGTTTGGTTCGGGCCGACCGGTCACTCCTGTAGTCGGTTCCCATGTTGTGCGCGACCAGTGGGAAGAAGCGGTGATGGCATATCTATCAATGGAAGGCAAAAATGAAGAAGATTCGGCCCAGAAGGTGCGCTCTTACATCCGTGAAAACGGAATTGATGAGTCAATTTTGGGAATGCTTCCTCGCTGGATGGGTTTTGAGCGAAAGATGATTGAACATTTACTGTCCAAACCCGAAGATTTCGTAGGAGCATTTCGAAAACTGCCTGGAAACCTGCAACTTATGACAGTTCACGCTTTGCAGTCCATCGTATTCAACAAATCACTGTTCAAGAGAATCGAGGCTGGCCTGCCACTATCAAAGCCAGTTGTTGGTGATATCGTCGGTCGTTTAGATGATAAAGGACAACTTGATGTTCCATCCTGCATTGTTGTAGAAGAACGAACATTGCCTCGAATCACCCGCAACTGTGAACTTGGAAGATTGATCACAACTGGACCTTTACCTGGGAGTGAAATTACAACATGCGATGGAATTCCTGGTGACTTAGAACGTGAAACACTTGAAGGAGAAGGACTTGGAGAGGTCACATGGAATGTTGAAGCTGTTCCAAGATTATCAAGTAAAGGAACTCGACGTTCACTCGTTAGCCATTTTCAAGAATTTAGTGTAGATACTGTGCCCATAGCAGAGGCCAGCAGCCTGGGTAAGCGATGGGATGCTGGTCCTCAAGATGGCGACAGATGGCACCCCGAAGGGGCTTGTATTCGCTTTAGATTCATTCTTAGTTCAGGAAGTTACGCAACGACCTTGCTTCGTGAGTTTATGCACTCGCCGCTCTCTCATCTCTGAGGACTATTGGATTTAGCACGAAGCATGGGGGCTTCGCAATTCCAACAAAGGCATTAACGAATGTGTTCGTCTTCAAATGAGTCCCATTGAGAGGACTTCAATTTCACCAACACCATGGATTGCGCTCATCTGAGCTTCAAAAGCATCAGCAAGACCCTCTCCGTCATTCATAGTAACATGAACTTGGACAAATTTTAGGCCAAATGCAAGCGGCTTGGTTTCGACCTTTTGCACATCGTAGTTTTCTGTGCGCAGAGCACGAATGGCTTCAGCGATTGAGTCACTGTCAACATCTTCAACATCCGAATCAGGATTTAATTTGTATGTCATAACTACCATACCCATCAAAATCACCTCAGGGTCCTTCAAAACCACAGTTAGGGCATCGATAAAGAACGCCTTGATTACGTACACGTGGGCTGCGGCCGATTGGCTTGAAGCAACCAGGGCAAGGGAAAGTTGTTGAGCCCTTTTCAGCAAGGGGGATTCCGGATGATGTGCAAGTTGATGCTCGTTCGCTCATATTACTGCCTCGGGACGAGTCTGCCCATGTCCTCCCCTTCTTTATGGTTGCGTGAAGGTCTATCTTTGTCAGTGGGTTCCAAAACGGCTTACTATGGACATGCGGCCAGTCTTACCAGTACTTACAACCAATGCCTGCTCACGGAGCCGGCACCAGCCCGATTCAATCCGGATAATATCGCCAACACGCACATCTTCAACCTGTTCCGACCACAACACCAAACCCACAATACCTGTCTCATCTCGACCACATGCTGCGGCCACATGACCGGTGAAATGTTCAGAAACAACTAGTCGTTTTGGATAAATTCTTAGGACAACCATCTCCAATTGCCTTACTGGAGCATTTGCCCTTAAATTGATGATGCGATTTGCAGGTGACGGCCATGAACGGTCATTTTTTGACATAAGCAGTTGAGTTTACCTCAAC
>DASCRS010000086.1:0-4400 GCA_034402455.1 Candidatus Poseidonia sp.
TCTGCATCACAATGGGCAGAAGTCTTAGGACTCATGACAATTTTTGGTGCAGCAATTTACAGTTGGATTACAATTAAAGAAATCAAGAAAGACAGGAAAGCTGCTTCTTCTCTAAAACTCTCAGAGTTATGGCAGAACAAAGATTTTTCACACGGAAGCATTTCAATTTGGATGCAACCAGATGACTTGCAATCTTTTGAAGAATTGGAAAAATTCCATGGAGAAAATTATCCAAAGGTTTTCACGGTTTTGCTGACTTGGGAAAGTATAGCGATAACATTGCATGATGGACATTTTGATTTTGATGTCGTACGAAAACAATTTTCGCTATCGATGATAACTGCGTGGCGTAAGAATAAGTCAGTTATTGAAAATTTCAGAGCGAAGCAGAAAAGTGATCAAGCATTTGAGTGGCTGCAATGGGTTGCTGAAAGGATGATAGAATACTATGATGGGCAGGAGGAAGTAGTTCCTGCACAAATCGCTTACAAGGATTGGAAACCATCTAAATGATTCGTCCTCTTTCACTCAAAAGATAGTTCCCTATCGTTTATGGATTGGCGATGATTCCAGCAACCATGGCCATTATGATGATTCTCAACCAACAACCCTACGACGGAACAGACGTGACATGGAATGCACTTCGCCTCGCACGCCAACTTCACCAAGACGGAGAAGAAGTTCGCATCTTTCTCATGAATGATTCAGTCGACCTCGCACGCGACGGTGTGAACGTCCCAGAGGGAAACGAAGACATGGTCCAGATGCTCAAAGACCTCAATGCAGGAGGCGTTGAAGTTCGGGTATGTGGAACCTGCCAAAACCGCTGTGGCCTATACAAGGGCCAACCTTACTACGACGAATCTCTCAAATCCACTATGGCTGCTTGTGCTCAGTGGGTTGTAGACTCGAAGAAGGTCCTAACGTTTTGACCCGTATTAGAGAGTGACCTTTGCATCTTGGGATCAAAGTGTACTCATTCCACCAATCGGCATTGTATCAAGTGCAGAGAGCGTGTCACCTCGCAAACTTGGGCCAGTTGCGAAGGTTGCAAAAATTCCCTTATCAGCCAAGTTATGGGAGAGGGCGAACCATGTCCTTCCATATGCGTCAACACGGATATCCAAGAAATCACCAAGGCCGCCGCATCTGTTGTAGCCACAATCTGGTTCAGTGTCGATTGGGTCTTCATCAAGATTTAGTTGCACAGTGGTCAGTAGTGGGGTTTCGTTGAACGCATCAGTGGCGTAGGTTAGGTAAGCATTCCACGATTCATCATCCCCGCCAGCCTCACCAACATAGCCAAATGCTACGGTTCCTGCATCACCAGCAACTACCACAGGGAATCCAGTTCCTGATAGATTGATGGGTGGAGCAATCATTGATGCATTGGACCATGTATCACCTTGGTCAATTGAATAAGACCAGTAAGGCATGTTATCAAGTCCCATCCACATTGCGTGGACGTTTCCTTCAGAGTCAACTTCAACTTGTGCTTCCTCTGCATTCCATGTGTCAGCAGTCCCGCTTTCCGAAGTTGGAAGAGGATGTTCTGTCCAACTAATGCCAGCGTTTGTGGTTCTAAACACTGAATATCCCTCTCCGCTACAACCTGTGTTTCCTCGGTAAAAGTTGCCGTCAACACTTCCAACTAAGTGGGCTGAAAGGCCGCCTGATTGGCAGGTCACAGGAGCGCCTGAGGTTTCTGGACCCCATGTCGCTCCTCCGTCTTGGCTCGCTGAGCACAGAGGGTGAGGTGCGTTTCCATTTATGCAGAACATGTAGGTTGTTGGGTGAAAAAGAGCAGGCATATTGCTACTTGCAATGGTCTGATGGTCTTGGACGGAATAGGCTTGTGTTGCTACACTCGGGCCTGTCCAACTGCCGCCATCATTGTCTGACCATTCAACGGTCATTCCCAGCAATGCGTGCATGTCGAATTTCATAATGCGGCCCGTCCAAGGGTCAACATAGACATAAGGGTCATTGGAATTGACAACTGGTAAGAGTGGGTTGTAGACATTTTCACATGTATAATCCACTGATTCATGCATCCCAATGAGGTCACAAGCAACGATGGCTGTTGAACCACCTGGCCCGTTTCCGTAAGAGCTCATGACGATGGTATCTGTTTGTGTGATTCCCATTGTCGGTTCGAAGGTAGACATGCCTACTCCGTAATACGTTCCTGTTGCGGAATGAGGGATGTTGCGACCCTCAAAGGTCATGTTTTCATATCCCCAGGCGTCAACTCCGCCGGGAAGGTGATACCAAGTGAGTGGGTCCTTCTCAAAGGTCCAAACAGTTTCGGATTGGATGACTTCAGGTTTTTCCTCGGAACCAAAGCAACCTGACAGAGAGCAAGTTGCCATAAGGAGGGTGAAAAACACAGCCGTAGGTACTTTCATCGCTCTACCGAAGAAACAGGCCATTAAAGGCTTATAGGCGGGTATGAATGGCTGAAATAGCGAATTGAGTGAGCATTAACGCTGTATGAAGAAAGAATTGGCTTCAACAGTTTCATTCTTCTTCGCTTGAAGCGCCGCCAGATAGAGCAGTCTTGAGTTCACCAAGATCAATTCGGTGGTCTTCATTCTCGTCAAATGCTTTGATGATTTGAGAAACTTGGCCAGGAGAAAGAAGGTCTCCAACGATTGCTTTTATGCCCCTGTGTAACTCTGGTCCGTTGATGGTTCCGTCACCATCAGCGTCAATTTCTTCAAAAAATGCCTCAATTGACATATCCTTTTCGTCAATGGCTTTGTTCAGGTTGTTCAATGCTTCTTCAACGTTCCATTCTTCGCTGCTCATGGCCTTGCTAAGAGCGGTGCAACAAAAACAGTTCCCCTGATTTATTTCAAATGATGAAGTGCTCAGAAATGTGTATTGTTGAGAATTTGTGACACATAATTCAATTAATCTTGCAGAAATAGATAATGCTTTGAATTATGACTTTTAGGGAACCGTGAGATAACATGTCGTTTCGAGTTTGTATCAATTGCCACGGAATTCGAGTTTATCCTCACATGGGGTTCATGACAGGTCAAAGATTTGAGTGTCAAGACTGTGATGAAATTATGGTGATACCATTGGAATTTGACACACAAGAGGACTACCAAGAATATCTTAGGGGCGTTGCTCCAAAACACCCCAATTTGGCTAATTCCAGTGCGGAAAATGACGAATTTGATTCCGATAGCGAATGATATTGATGGCCCATTATTAGCCTTAGAATATACAAACGGTCAAAAGGAACCTTCGCAACGCCTGCGCATGGCCCCTGTGGATATTGCTAATCCAAGTGAAGAACACATGATGCTTCGTGAGATGGTAAGAGATTGGACAAAGGAATTTGTTGAACCTCAGGCATTAGAGCATGACAAACATGAGCGTTTTAACCTCCCTTTGTTGAGGTCAATGGGAGAACTTGGTCTCCTTGGAATCAGCGCTCCGGAGGAATTTGGCGGCGCTGGCCTAGATGCAGTAGCATGCACGATTGTCCATGAAGAAATTGCAGCCTCAGACCCTGGGTTCGCACTTGCTTACTTGGCTCACTCAATGCTTTTTGTCAACAATTTGGCGCATAATGGTACAGATGAACAAAAAGCAAGAATCCTTCCAAAGGTTTGCTCAGGTGAATGGATTGGTGCAATGGCAATGTCCGAACCTGATGCAGGAACTGATGTTCTCGGATTGGGCACGACCGCCGTCCAGCAAGAAGATGGCACATGGTTGCTCAACGGAAGAAAAATGTGGATTACCAACGGGTGCATCGATGAAGAAGGTACACCAGCAGATGTTGTTTGGGTTTATGCTCGTACCGGAACGGATGCAAAAGGGCGAGTTCAACTGTCTACTTTCCTAGTTGAGGCTGGTATGTCAGGTTATAGCGTTGGTCAGAAGATTTACGATAAAACTGGAATGAGAGCATCTAATACTGCGGAATTAGTGTTTGATGATTGTATCGTTCCCGCAGCGAATTTAGTGGGCGAAGTTGGAGAGTCATTGATTCACATGATGGGCAATTTGGAAATTGAGAGATTGACATTATCCGCTATGGGTCTTGGAATTGCTCGTCGTTCCTTAGAAGAAATGAATCGCTATGCTACCGACCGCATGGCCTTTGGTTCTCAGATTCGCGACTTTGGACAAATTCAACGCCACATTGGTGAAGGCTGGGCCAAATACCGTGCCATGCGTGCTTACATCTATGATACAGCAAATAACCTTCAGATTGGAAAAGCAGGTCAAAGGTTGGATTCAGATGGTGTCAAACTCTTTGCATCAACTGCTGCCAAGGAAATTGCAGATTCCGCCATTCAGGTAATGGGTGGCTATGGATATGTAGGAGAATACAACGTTGAACGCCTATGGAGGGACGCAAAGCTTCTTGAAATCGG
>DASCRS010000087.1:0-14079 GCA_034402455.1 Candidatus Poseidonia sp.
CGCTGTCTATGATGCAATAGGAATCCGTATGCGAAATCTTCCACTCACGCCAGATGTCGTTTACAAGGGTATTGAGAAGAGCATCAAAAAATCTGGTATTGATGACCCCCTTGAACTAATATCACCTACTCTTGCTCACGGGCCATTGCAAAAGCGATTGGTTGAGCGTGCAAAGGAGCATGAAGTCCGCGACCGTCTCCGTCAGCGAAGTGAAGATACATCTGCTTATGTGAACGGAGTCTTGTTTGGATTTGACCCAAATCGCCCACTTAGCGAACAAGTAGAAGGATGGAGAGAAGCGGACGAACCGCTTCCAGAGCAATTAGCCGAACTTGGATTCGCTGGAAAGGCTTGGCTCAAAAAAGAGCAAAGACACATGGGGGATGATGTTTGATGTTGATGCCGCCATTTGAACTCCATCATCCACAAACCGTTGCCGAAGCCTGTACTCTTGCAGGCTCGTTGATGGAAAAAGGGGAGGCCTTTGACTGGGTCGCTGGAGGCACCGATGTACTTCCTAATTACAAGTGGCGCATCAATCCTAAACCGCATGTAATTTCACTTGCTGGAATTTCAGACGCCTTCTTACTTTCGGCTTCTGAAATTGGATGTATGGTAACACTTGATACCTTGATCTCCTCAGAAGTAGTCCACCCATTATTGCGAGAAGCGTCCTCTAAGGTAGCATCATCTCTCATTCGAAAAAGTGCAACTGTGGGGGGGAATCTCTGCCTTGACACCAGGTGTTTTTGGTACAATCAGTCTGAAGATTGGCGTCGGTCAATCGATTGGTGCCACAAAGCGGATTGTGGAACTGGCGCTGATTGCCGTGTGGTTCCCAACCAAAATACACTCTGCGTCGCAACTTATCAGGGAGACCTTGCACCGAACTTTATGGTTCTCAATGCCTCGGTTCTAATCGTTGGTCCAAAAGGCGAAAGAACGGTAGATTTGACTTCGTTTTATCAATTGGATGGAATGAAAAAGAACATTCTTGAGGAAGGAGAATTCCTCCTAAAAGTGATTCTCCCCAAGCAGGCTGCGAAACGAGAAGGATGCTATTTGAAATTACGAGTCCGAGAATCATGGGATTTCCCAGAAGCTGGAATCGCGGCATCTTGGATTCCAGGTGAGAATGAAACGCTTCAAATTGCGAGCACTGCCCTTGAATCAATTCCAAAGGAGCACTCTGCGCAAATAATCAAGCATCTTGAGGAGCATGACGGAACAATTAATGTGAACACGATGGCCACAATCATTCAAAAATCCGTCAAACCAGTCAATAACACTGCGTTACCTCCTCGTTACCGAAGATCTATGGTGAAAACTC
Source organism: Candidatus Poseidonia sp. (assembly GCA_034402455.1). Lineage (GTDB taxonomy): Archaea > Thermoplasmatota > Poseidoniia > Poseidoniales > Poseidoniaceae > Poseidonia. Next base: position 1,331 of record DASCRS010000087.1, read on the forward strand.
TAACAAAAAGGGCCCTAAAGGAAATTATGAAGGAGGATTGATTGCATGAGAAAGGCCTTTTTTATCATCATAGTATTTTTTGTTTCGTTGACTCTACCTCTTTCCTCTGCCCAAGAACTTGGTCCACCTTCATGGGAAATTGGATGGGAAACTGATATGGATTCAACCTATCTTGTTGAATTGGAGGACGATTGGGACTTATCCGGAGAACTTGTTTTCTTCATCAATAATGAGCGAACGACTGAAATCAATGTCGATTTAACCTATGATTATGGAGAAGAGAGCCCATTTATCTTTGATGGCCCGGATTCAGTTTCGGTTGCTAGCTCAACGAATAAGTCGGTAACGATTACCATCACTGGCGAGGATGCTGAAACAGTACGGGCTTTTTCACCGAATTCATCGATTCAAATAACAGTCAAGGCAGAAGAAATTGCAGTGGGAGGGACTCCAGTGCGTACTGAAGAGATTCAAGGTGATGTGAGCACACCTCGCATGTATCGCCTTCTTCCTGAGGTTCTTCTTCCATCTGGAACTTTATTTTCTGGTTCTTGGATTGAATTTACATTGGAGGTCAGCAATCTTGGCAATAACAAAGACGCCATTCTTTCTAGCGAAGCAACCATCAGAAGTTGCCCACATCTTTCGGTGACTGGTTTAGATTCGTTAAACAATGTTGTAGTAGAAGTGACCGACAAAGATGGAAATGGAACGAAGTCCTTCACGCTACGTCTTGAAGCAACAAGTAGTCATCAAGAACGTACTTGTGAAGTTTCAGTATCGATTGAATCTGAAGGAGATAACAAAATACGTTCATCAACCATGAATGTGAATGTAGTTGCCCCGAATGTAGATGATTCTACAGATACGGAAGATGAGGATGCTGAAGCAGGAATAACATCCAGCGGAACAGAATCAACTCCTTCACTTTCAGCGATTGAAATTTTCTTGGTAATTCTTCTAACAACGGTATTTGTTGCACGCCGTCAAGCGTGATTCTTACGGGTTGCTTTAATTCGGCAAAAATGTTATTTTTTGGTTGTTTTGAGCCATTTTGCGAAAATATTTACACCGTTAATAACCAGACTTTGGCCGTTTTCCCTTGAGCACCCTTGAGCAATCATTATGAGTGGAGCGAAGTTCCGACAGATGTATATCTGGCGCTACGCGTCACATGGTTGGAGTGAAGAACATGGCGGAAGCAGAAAAATCCAGTATGAGCCTAGAAGCATGGCTCATGGTAGGATTGCTTGTTTCAGTCGTTCTTTCCACTGTAATTATCGCCTTGGTTTCGGCAGGAAAAACCACTGTATTTTCTCCATACCAGAACGATGATGAGTATTCAGACCAGCAACTCACCGTCATGAGGGAAAATTTGGAGAGTTTTAACATTGCAAACACCATGTCTACTCCTATGCTTGTAAATGACTGGCAAGATCCTCATCGCACTCTCCTCGTCATTGCAGCACCAGAAAAGCCCTTTGACGCCGCAGAAGCCGCTGCAATTTACGACTTTGTTACCGAGCGTGGAGGCAAAGTGATTCTCGCTTCCAATTCCACAAACGCTCAACTAGTTGCTGAAGAATTTGGTGTGAAGTACTTTGACGCACCAGTGCGTGATGACCCTTCAACAGGCCGTTATTATGAAGTTACAACGGATAACGACGAGCGCGTTAGCCCAGATACCAAGAAACTGTGGGCTGTTTCTTCAGTCACTCGTGGAATTGATACAATGGGCGATGAGAAATACATTCCTTGTTCAGAAGATGATGTATTCGCAAAGGAAGTGGAAAACTGCCGCATACCTGTTCTGTTCCATCGACCTACAGCCATTCAGGTCTTGGACGAGCAAGAAGACACAAACCGAGAAATCCATGTTTTAGCACAAGCTTCAACATCAGCTCAAATTGATTTGGGTAAGGGAGAGAACAACCCAACACTCGGAGAGGGTGAAACTGGCCTCATTATTCGTATAAATTATCCAGGACAGATGGTTTTGGACCAAAAGCCCAACAACGACTATGGAGAAGTAGATGTTACGGGAAGCATCGTATTCGTTTCAGACCACTCCGTCCTCGCTAACCATCTATGGGATAAGGACATCGCTACTGCAACTGGAAAACAGCAATGCGATTCTCAACTCTACCTTCAATTCGGACACATGTGTTGGGATACTGACTCACAAGGACTCAATTCTGGTCTTGGCGATACTACCTGGGAAGGCAACGCGAAGTTTTTCACAGCTCTCATTGAGGACATGATGGAATTCGACAATGTTGAAATCAGCACTCAAGTAACTCGCGCACCCTCAGAATTCAATATTGTCTTTGATGAAAGCCGACACGTTTCAAGTGCTCTTTCCATGCCGTTCACTGAAGCAATTGGAGCCATTGTTTTACTCACGAGTGATGGTGTGCTCAAGTGGCTCATTATTCTCAATCTCTTCGCTCTTTTGGCGATTGCCATCATGGTTGTCCCAGAAAAGGAAAACTGGCGTCACGTCTTTGACTTGACGCGCTTCAGGGAGCGTCCAACAAAGTTTGACCCATCCCAATATCAGCGACGTACACGAGAGGCTTTACTCTCTAAAGTACGTCAATTCAATGATTTGACGCGCGATGAATTCGCTCGCAAATCTCCCGCCGAAGTAATGCAAATGGTGCGGGAACCACGATTGGTTGAACTAGTAAGTTCAAACCGCTCATACTCCAACGAGGAATTAAGGGAACTAATCCCACATATACGTCGTTGGGGTAATTGAAACAAGGAGGAAAAGACATGCAACCACCAGCCCCCCCAGCAGCCCCGCCCGCGCCAGCACCTGCAGCGCCAGCAGCACCTGTGGCCCCACCAGCACCCGCCCCTATGGCGCCTGCTGCACCAGCCGCACAGCCTGTTGCGCCAGCAGCGCCGGCCGCTCCGGCCCAGCCGAAGCACCAAAGTACCCCAGAAGTCCGAGAGCGCCTCAAGGCCGTCGGTGCAATCGCAACAGCGATTTCAGCCGAAGTCCAAAAGGTCATCATCGGTAAGGCACACGTCATTGACAATGTGTTGATCAACATTCTGTCAAACGGAAATCTTCTCTTCGAAGATTACCCCGGTTTGGCTAAGACGTTGATGACCAACACCTTCGCCGATGCACTTGGTTGCGACTTCAAGCGTGTTCAATTCACGCCTGACTTGCTCCCAGCCGACATCACTGGTACTAACATTTACGACGCCAAGAAAGGCGAGTTTACATTCAAACCAGGGCCATTGTTCTGCAATCTCCTCCTAGCTGACGAGATTAACCGTGCACCTCCTAAGACTCAAGCTGCTTTGCTTGAGGCTATGCAGGAGAAGCAGGTTACTATCGGTACGGTGACTCACAAGTTACCAGCACCGTTCATTGTTATGGCAACCCAAAACCCTGTTGAGCAAGAAGGTACCTACCCGCTTCCTGAAGCACAACTTGACCGTTTCATGTTCAAGATGTCCGTTGGATACCCTGACCGTGCTGACGAAGACGAAATCCTCTCCCGACGTATTGCTCGTGGAAAGGACGCAGTTGACGTTGATGTCATCACCGACCCTGCACGTGTCATTGCTATGCAACAAGCTTGTGAAGATGTCTATGTTGACCCAGCTCTTCGTATGTACATGGTTGAGATTGTATCTCGTACCCGTGAAGACCCTCGTGTTCTCGTCGGCGCTTCTCCTCGTGGTTCCCAAGCATTGCTGAAGACATCCCGTGCTGCAGCAGCACTTCGTGGACGTGACTTCGTCACTCCCGATGATGTCAAGACCATTGCGGAACTTGCTGTTGCCCACCGTATCATCCTCAAGCCTGAGCATCAAATCAAGGGCTTAGAAGCTGGTGAAGTGGTCCAATCTATCCTCCGAGAAGTCCCCGTTCCTACGGTTTGAATTCTCAAAAGATATCATTGAGGTGAAGTGAAGATGTGGAGTCGTAAGTCAGCCATGCTCGGCAGCCTAGCTGTCGCTATGTATTTGCTTGGCCTTACGCTTCGTAACTCTCAACTTGTTACCGTCGCTGTTGTCATCTTTGTCTTCCTAACATGGGCTGCACTCGTGGGGAATCATGCAGATGTTGCATCTAGTGGCCGTAGAGCCGAAGAATGGTCTGGTGAAGAGGGAGTTGCTCTTGGTAGCGTTGTTGCCATGAGAAAATTGTCCAATGCCAGGATGTTTGAGGACGGCGAATTGAGCGTCACATTGCGTATGCAAAACACATCATCATTAGCGAAGATTTTGGAAGTTCGTGATCGAGTACCAGAAGTTATGCGTATCAAGGAAGGAGCCAACTACATTTTGATGGAACTTGGTCCACGCCGTGAAACATACATCGAGTATACTGTTGAATGTCCTCTACGGGGATTCTACAGTCTAGGGCCAGTAACGGTCCGTATTCAGGACGCATTTGGATTGTTCCACAAGGAAAAGGAATTGCATGTCTACAACGACTTCCTTGTGTTCCCAAAGATGGAGGATTTGAAGGAAACCTTCGTTAAATCCCGTGTTCCCAAGATATTTACTGGTGCTGTTAACATTCGCCAACCAGGTCCTGGTTCTGAGTTTTACTCTCTGCGTGAATACTTTGAAGGTGATTCATTCCGAGCAATCAATTGGTCTGCTTACGCCCGTTCTGGAAGACTCATGGTCAATGAGCGTGAGAGAGATGCTGTTTCTGATATTATCATCATTGTTGATTCTAGAGCCGTTGCTGAAACTGGCCCTGTGTCACGAAACGCACTTGTTTACTCAACACGTGCAGCGGCATCTCTTGCAAAATTTTTCCTCGGACGCCGTGACTCTGTCGGAGTCATCGTTTACGGTGATGAAGTTGTGAGTGTGGATCGCGATACTGGAAAGAAACAACTGTATGTGATTCTTACGAAACTTGCAGGTGCTGTTGCTCGTGGCAATATCCCACTGCAGGTTGTTGTGAACCGTATCCTGCCTCACATCAACAAGGGAAGTCCAATCATCTTCCTTTCCAATCTAGAAGACGACCCAACCATAGTCAATGCATTGCGAGACTTCCGTGCCCGCGACTTTGATGTCACCGTGCTATCACCATCCTCGCTTGAGTTTGAATTTGACGCACGCCGAATTGACCGTACTGGATACGAAGTCATGAAGACTGAGCGGGATGTTTTGATTGGAGAACTACGGGGCCTTGGTGTTAATATCATGGATTGGGAACCCGATATGTTGCTTTCTACTGCTCTGGCTGGAGCAAGAGGATTTTGAGGAGGGATATTAATGGCAACAAAATCTGGTGATACTGCACATCTCTATGATGGAAAGACTGTACGTTCTGCAGCTCCATCAAGGAAAAAACTTGCAGGCACCGCATCTGGAACAGGAGAAATCCCAAAGGATGCTATTCCAACAGTTGAGATCCCCTCGTTTATTGAAAGTCTTCTTGGAGGACCTCTAGTTCCAAAAATGAAGTTCCTTCCTCCCGATAAGATGGTTCAGAATCTACAGATTGCTGTCTACGGTGTCCTTGTTGGTATGGCTCTTCTAACCTACATGATTTCTCCTCCTGAAGGAACCATTTGGTACATCGTGACCGGTAGTCTTGGTGTTGCAAACATCATCCAGTTGGCCATTATCGTTGGGGCTACAGTTGCGGGATTCATGGGTACATACAAGCGAGACGCTCGCTTTTCACTTGCAAGCAATGTTCTCTTTATTCTCGCTATCCTTCGTTTTGCCTCATCCAAAACATCGCTTTCAAACGATATCTTTGGATTCCAAGACAACCCAACGATGTTGGCAGTTTTGGTTGTTGTTTATTCCGTTCTTCTCATTATGTACTTTGAACTCAGCAACGGTGTGATCCGTTACTCCATGCTCGATACTAGTATTCGTACCAATGAGGTTTATGTCATGAACCCTAAGAAAATCGTGTCCAAGTACCATCGCTCATTGGTGACAAACCCGATCATTGCAACCTTACTTGCTTGGTTTGTACTCTCTGCGAATATGATTCTACCTGCCGTAGTAAGAATCTTCTCATCAGATACAGCACAACGAATGGAAGAGTCCGTAGAACTCACATCGGTTTACGGCGTAGCCCTTGGTACACTTTTTGTCTTCATCGTAGTAGGCGGCCTCTTCGGGCTTAATCTTCCGACGCACTTACAACGATATCGAGAGAGAAAGGCTGATAATTAGGCATCATTGTTGACCCCGATTGAAAGTTGGGCCATCAATTCTTCCAATAAATTGGAAATGTCACTTCGTTGTGTTAGCAAATGCGTAGAGTGTTGATTTGAATTCAATTGTTCGCTAATCCATTCTCTGTTGAGAGTAGATTGAATACTGAATTCCTTACTTCCAGTATTTCCAATTAAGGAAATCATAGCAGCGTAATAATTGAATGATATTTCGTCAAATCGTTGATTGAGTAAACCAATGCTTCGATTGACTTCATGTTGTGGTATGATGAATCGCCATTGAACATTATTGGTTTCAAAGGAGCAAATACGAATGTTAGCAGAGTTGAATTCTTGCAATACATCACTGAGAGCAGATGTAGGCCTGTGCATGTACTTTGTTTCAACAACAATACAGGCAACCTTTGGGATGCAGGCAACGCCCTTTGGAGCACCTAATTCCTGAATGTCTGGTCCAATGATGGTTTTCATACCAGTTTTTTCGTAACTGTAGAGGTGACGAATTTCAATTGGTATTCCGAGTGCATAAACTGGCTCAACTGTAGCAGGGTGAATGATGGGGGCGTCAATATGAGAAAATTCCATCGCTTCTGCATACCCCAGATAAGGTATAGGCGAAGAATGAATGCCCCAACGAGGATTAACCGGATAAATTCCGTGAACATCTTTCCACAAAACTACGCGCTGTGCGTCAATCAAGGCAGCCAATGCCGTTGCAGTGTGATCACTTCCACCTCTACCAAGTAGGGCAATGTTACCATCCTTACCTTGGCCAAACCATCCGGTAATTACCGGTGTGCCGTAAAGGGCTGACCGGTCTAGAAGTTTGGTAGATTGTTTCATGTCAACGGTTTGGGCTGTTGTTATCCCACCCAAACAGAGTCCAATGTCTTCTGCACCAACTGGATGCGCATCGATTCCATGTTCGCTTAGTGCAAAAGCGACAATGAGTGCTGAAAGGCGCTCCCCTGCGGCGAGTAGTCTGTTGTAGGCAACGGTGTCCTCACGGTCGGTTGCGAGAACCTCAAGAGCATCTTCTATGCCGTTAAGGACTACTTGAAAGGTATCGTGAAGGGGAGAATAGACAAAATTCGGGGCAAATCGTAAGTGTTGACTTGCAAGGTCGTTTACCAAACGGCCAGCATAACGAGGTTCCTTTGCCGCACGCATCAATCGGTCTGTTGTGCCCCAAAGAGCTGAAACTACGATGATACAAGGGTTTGTGGAGTTTAGAATTACTTCCGCAATACGATTGATATCACTTGCATCCCGAAGGCAAGAGCCTCCGAACTTGTGAATTTCAGGCAGTTCACTCATCCATGAATCCCCCCCGCATCATTAGATCACAAATCACCAAAATAGCCATTGCTTCAACAACGGCTACTGCTCGTGGAGCGAGAACTGGGTCGTGGCGACCTTTGACAGTCAAAGGCTCCTGTTTGTTGGTTTTTACATTAAGCGTCATCTGTGTTTGTGGAATACTTGAAGGCGGTTTGAAGGCAACTTGAACATGAATTGGTGATCCTGTTGCCAAACCAGCCAAAGCACCGTCAGGTTGTTCCCCTTCCAAGATTGGTGATTCCGATGTACCTCCCCAAGGATTATTGTGTTCACTTCCAGTCATGGTTTGAACATTAAAACCATGTCCGAATTCCACTCCACGTGCTGCAGGAATAGACATCATCGCACGTGCAAGTGCTGGTTCAAGTCCATCAAACCAAGGTTCACCAACACCGAGAGGTAGGCCAGTGATGACAAGGTCAACACGAGAGCCAATTGAGTCTTTTTGCTTTCTTAATGATGTGATGAGTTCAGTCATGGCCTTTGCTGCCACTGGATCGTAACAACGCATATGCTCACACTCCTCGCCCGACCATATAGCAGGAAATTCTTTGAGATTTTTTGCCTCAATTGAACCAATAGCGCCTACATGGGCACGGAAATCTACACCTTTTGAGGCAATCCAAGGGCGGAGCAAAGCAGCCATTGCAACAAGAGGAGCAGTCATTCGAGCACTTGAGGTCCCCCCACCTCGCAAATCAGCCTTGCCGTCGGTTTTCAACATCATTACCATATCTTGGTGTCCAGGACGGGGGTGGTCAGGGAGGAAATCATAATCCTTTGAACGAGCATCGTTGTTCTTGATTCTACATTCAATGGCTTCTCCGTTAGTGATTCTGCCGTCAAAACCAGATAACCAAAGAACTTCATCAGTTTCTTTTCGCTGACTGCTATAAGGACCACCAGGTTTCCGCATTTCCATCGCTTTTTTGAGTCTCTTCTCATCCAAAACAATGCCCTTTGGTAAGCCGTTCAATACAGCACCAACATGAGGTCCATGACTTGAGCCATAGAGAGTCAAGCGCAAGTTTTCGCCAAGTGACATTTGCATGATGGCTCAAGTCACCGAACCGAGGGTCCTTCAAGAAGATGTTTGTTCATCAACTTTCATGTACGGAGGACAGAAATCTTGTTTCGATAACCTCTGCATCTTTGTAGCGCATATTATACCATGATTTTATCCTTTCAATAGTGGGTTTTTGTTGACTCGGCACCACTATAACCAGCGCTGGGCCAGATCCAGAAATACCAGCAGCTCTTGCACTATTAACAAATGAATCATTGGTCATTTTACGTCCTTCTGTATCCCCGAGTGTAGCAACCATTCCTCTGCCGTTCCAAGTTAAAGCAACCAATTCTTGACCATCTTGGATTGCTGAAAGTGCCTGCTGAAAGGCAGTTGCATGTGGTAGGAAATCTTCGAAGGTTGGACGTTTTTCTCTAGGGCCTCTTAGAACGAGGATGATTGCCCAGTCTTCTGCATTGGGGCCGTCACCCTCCAACAATACACCTGATTGGACTTCTGCCTGTGGGTCAACAAGTTTCCATCCAGAGGTGGCACAAGCCCACGCATCATCAATTGAACCAGTCATTGAGACGCCTGCAAGAATTTGTGCACGCCCCGATAATTCAACGGCTAAAGTATCGCTAACTTCTGTTTCAGTGGCATTGCCAAGGGCTCGGAATGCTGCGATACAAAGAGCAGATGATGATTTCAGGCCCTGTCTTTGTGGAATTTTTGATTTTACTCCCCAATATAATTCATTTTTCTGAAAACCCTCGGGGAGCGGAAGCCCTGTCTCAATCCACACTTGGAGAATTGAATCTAGTAGATTATCTTCATCGACGACATCACGCTTGCTTGGTTTGTCGAGTAAACGAACGGTAATTGTGAGGTCCAATGCGATACTTGCTCCGTAGCCTAGGGCGGCAGCATGGAGGAGACTGCAAGCGCCATGTGCGCTTCCTTTCCCAAGCACTCCCATTTCTATCTCTCCGTGACACTACTCCCAATTGAGACCCCAATATGACGGCCCTCGCCACCAAACCAACCGAGTACTACGGCTTGATGCCGTAATTCGGTTACTGAATAGCGAGTTTCATCGGGGCCTACAAGACGGACAGTTTCTGCTTGTTGCATATACACATGGCCTTCATTAGCCTTGTCCTTGTAATTTTTTAGCGATTTAAAATTAACTTTGAGCATCGGCCGTAATTCAATTTTGATGCGCCCTAATATTGCAGTCCTAATTTGGCCATTTTCATGAACGATGAGAATCTCATCACCACTTCTGAGTTCGCTCATGTATTTCGTAGTTCCATCCCCCATTACGATGTATGAATGTGGAGACCCAGCGTTGACACGAAATGGACGTGTTGGAACAAAAGATGAGGCAATAGTTTCGCTGTGTACAAGAATCATTTGAGAGGAACTTGAGCCTACAAGGACACCCTCACCAACACTGAGCAGCGAGGTGAAATCTAGACAATAACGATCGCCGAGCCCACCATCTTCTACACTTTGGATTTCAAATTCTTCAAGTTGATATGAATCTGAGGGGTTAAGACGATTGGTTGTGTCCTCAGGGGTATTTTCCAGCCGTTGGGATTTTGTGATAAGGGCCGCTTCAATGAGTTCTTTGGAATTAGGGACAACAAGAGCATCAACGCCCTGCTCCAAGGCAAATCCTGCACCTTGTGCTTGCTGGGTTGTAGTAATCATGGCAGCGATTTTTGTTGGCGAGGCTTGTTTGGCTGCAATTAAATTTTCAAGAGGGATCATTGACCATGTTTCGCACTCAATAAGCAACCAATCAGCACTCCCGATTGCGGCTTTACACTTGTCCTGTGTATCTGCATCAGCAATGAGAAAATATCCTCCAAGTAAGGAGTTAATCCCTCTCAAAAAATCGTCTTTAACTCCAATTTCATTTTCCTTAGTGGGCGTGTCTACCAACCAACGATCGATACCTTCCACGACAAGTGGAGGTTCTTCGTTGCGAATATCAACCCATACTTCCATGAAACCATCTCACAATTCATTTGCCTTGAGTGCATCATCAACATCTGCATTTTCATGGACAATCATCATGATGGCTCGGGCGAGAGATTCTCGCTGGGGATGTGCGAATACTTGACGGCCCATACAAACTCCAGATGCGCCAGCAATCATGGCATCTTTTACCATAGTAAGAATGGCAAGACTGTCTCCAGTTGCAGGTCCACCAGCTACTAGAACAGGAATGGGGGCCGCAGATGAAACCATTGAAAAACTATCTTTATCTCCTGTCCAAACAGACTTTGCCGCATCACATCCAAGTTCAAAGGCAAGACGAACTGCATGCGCTTGCCCTCCAGTGGGGTCGCTTTTCATTACGTTGAGGTGTTTTCCACGAGCGTAAATCATCCCGAATGAAGGCAATTGTCCATGGTGGGCTTGACGGTTTAGTTCACCCATGCGTTCGATCATTGCAGCCTCATGCTCGCTACCCATGTTAACTTGGCAGGACACACCAATTCCTCCACGTGATAGAGTTTCATCGGCGTTGCCAACAAGGACTTTGTTATCGCTGTTGGGCCCCCCATGCCGTGTGGAAACCGAATAATGAACGACCATGGAGGTGGTGGTTCCTTCACATAGGTGAGCGTATTTACTTACAACCCCTTTTTGAGCAACAATGGCATTTACACCAGCTCGTATGAGGGAGGCGATTGTATTCTCAAGGTCTTGCAAACCTTCGTTTGGATAATCCGAGGCCCCATGGTCAATTGGAATCCATACGCCACGGCCACCAGGTAGCAGAGATTCGAGTCGGGCTGACTTGTTCATGTTCCTTCCACGCGTCCCTTACCATCAAAGGTTTGTATAATGGAATCTATTGAATTTGGTTGCTAAACCATGCGAGAATTGCTTGTTCAGCACCTTGTAGGTGTTCTTGATATGTCGAGCGTGCAATGTCCATATATTCGGCTAAGCCTTGGATTGTGACTTTCTTGGGGTCTTCATAGTAGCCATGTTTTGCAGCCAAAGCGAAGCAATCATTTTGACGAGGAGTGAGCATTGAAGAGATTTCATCGACATCACTCTTAACATTGTGAACTCTTACTTCATCTGGTTCCAAGACAACCTTGCATAATTTAACAAATGTAGATATTGCATCAGGCAAGCCACGGATATTGACAGAAATTGCACCATCATCAAACTCATACGGTGGCAAAATGTGAATATTTTCAGTGTTGGATGCCAAGCAAACCAAGGGATGGCGATTCCAGATTACTAAGGCTTCACTTTCACGTTCGTTCAACTTTTGTTCCACAGAAATAAAATCTATTGCGTCAAGGTCTTCGACCGTTTTTCCTTTGTTATAAGTTGGCATGACAATTTGTCGTACCCCAGTTGCTTCTACAGCAAGATGGCCCATTACTTTCAAATTTGAGACAATTTCACTTAACTTTGAAAATTCTGTTGCTGCGAGCGTAGTCTTTGACCAACTCAAAGAAACTTCACGCATATACTCCGGTGGGGTCATGCCTTCTTATGTCTTCATGCCCATATTTTTCAGATAACAAAACCATCTTGTGACATCGTATGTTTCAAGTGGTGTCGGCACATGGGGATAAATATGCAGCCAACTGATTATATCCTTACTATTGCGTTTGGTGGAGCCTTTGTCATGGGGCTTCTGTTCATCGTAATGCGTAGGGAGGCTCAAGTCAATGTTCAAAGTGGCATGAAAGCGGAAGGTTTGATGCTAAATAATTCAGGCATGGGATTCGGTAAAGCAAAGAAAAATTTGGACCGAAAATTATCAGCCGTGCAAGATTTACTCCGCCGTCAAAACCACTCAGACCTCAGCTCTGCTGAAGAGCGTTTTGCACGCCGGCGTGAGGAAGAAGAAATGGCTGCGGAAGCAGCTCGTCGACGAAGAGAATCGGAAGAAGCCAATAGAGGGGAGGAAGAAGAGGCTGAGCGCCGTCGCAGAGAACTAGAGATGGAGCAGAAAGCAGCAGAACGTGCTGCTGAGGAAGAACGCCTTGCTAACGAACGTGAGCAGGGACGCCAACTTGAACTCGCATCAGTTGAAACACAACGCTTGGAAGAAATAGAAGCCGCCAAAGAGCAAGAGATGCTTGAATCTCGTGAGGCAGCACAACGAGCAATGTCTGAACTTCAAGCCCGTCTTGAGCGAGAAGGAGCACAGTCTTCAGATGTCCAAGTGT
>DASCRS010000088.1:0-3858 GCA_034402455.1 Candidatus Poseidonia sp.
AAATCTTGGTTTGAAGGGTGGACTGAGGGGCCTTTTGAAATTTATTCGATTGAAAGTATTCATTCATTGAATTGTATTATTCACAATGTATTACAAGGTGGGGGGACAACTTCTCGACGCTTAGATGCTCAAGGAAAGGCACTTGGCCAAGCCTTGCTTCAAGCATGGATTGAAGTTTAGTTAGAATCTGTGCGGTTGTAAGCAAAATAAAACACTGCAACAGTTGCTACAAAGATTGCAAGCGAAATGGATAGCGCCTCTGTTGCGAATACTGAATCACTTTGCACCTCAACCTCTTCTCCATTTTTCCCTCTATGATGGATTCACTTGATTTCTAATCTCAGTAATTCCGCATGAGATGTCTAAAATAGGCCGAAGACCCACCGTGGGCCCTGTTCCTTCTAGTTGGTGTTAAATCAAAAATTACTCATTTTTACTAATATTAGATATCCGACGATCTAATTCCTCTTCAAATTGAACCCATAATTCCTGTTCAATCTGTTTCCTCAAGACGGGTTCAAGTTCATTTTGGATTTGTGGCGCTATTTCCACAAATAATTCTTCCCTAACTCGTTGCTCTGTCTGCTGTTCGACAAGAGTGATAGTGTGTTGAACATCTGCTTCAGTATACATCTGATCTCCTTGTTCCGCAGTTGCCCTAAGCACCTCTGCTTGTACAATCCGATTAATTTGGTTCATCAATTTATCAACAACACTCAGTTCCCAATGTTCCCTTGGATTGGGGACTTCCATCATAGCAACCTCTTTTTGCAGAGTTTGGACAACCCTCGCTCTAATTGGGTTTCCTATTTTGAAATCCTTCGCCCCTGAAACAAACCCAATAAGTGCTTGAATCCATTCATCTTCATCCATTGAAGCGCCACAGCCAGGACAATTGATGTGGTCATCAGGAACCGATGATGAAGAATCCGTACTTTCGCGTGTGGGGCGATTTCTGCGACGTTTTGGTTCGGGCTGGGCTTCAATATCGAACGAAACTTTTGAGCCAAATGTTTTTTTTCCCATTTCGTTCTGAAATTAGATATTTAGGATAAAAAGATAACTCCTTCAAAGACGCCTTTTTACATGTTTTATGCGATTATTCCTTATTCCATCGGCTTATTGAAGAAGCATTTTTGGCCATAGCATCATATTTTTAGCATTATTATTTCTTCTTCTGAACTTTCAACACTTCGTTTAACCGTGAGCGCAAATTTTCAAGGTCAATACCTTCAATGCGCAAGCGTTTCTTTCGAGAACGATGGCCCATCACAACGGTAACATCGGCTGTGCTTACTCGCAATTGTTGGGCAAGAACATGAATCATCGCTCGATTGGCTTGCCCTTGTTTGGCCTCTGCCTTCACGGCGATAACCAAGCGGGAACGCCACTCGTTGAAACCAGTCACTCCTTGTTGAGTGGAGCCTGGCTGAATTTCAACCTCGACTAGGAGGGCGCCGTCAAGTGTCTGAATTAGGCAAGTTCCAATGTCCACAACTCACCGTCCTACGGCCGGTTTTTTATTGTCTTCTAGGACAAGGGGGGCAGCCCCCTCAAATCTATTCTGGATTCATCATTTTTCATATCAATTAATTCGCTAAACGGATGGCTGATGCGACGCGCATAAGAGTGTGAAAGTGGAAGAGGTTCTAACCCCTTTCAACAAATGCTTAAGGGGGGGCTACACGGCGGGATAAATAGGGTGATTGCATGGTCGCGGAAGATACGGTATTCTCTGTTCTCTATGATAAATTCATGTTTTGGTCTATTGTTGTCGGCATTCTGACCTTTGGTTGGTTATTTCTCGCAATGATGCGTTACCGAGATGGCGTTGAACCTGATACAACCAATTTGGACCACATTAAGGTGGGTTCATTTCCAGTTGATAGGCACGACACAAAGTTAGAAGTTCTATTCTATGTACTCCCAACTATACTCGTCATATGGCTCATCGTTCTCGCACTTTCTTCAAATGTTGCAGTTTGGCAACTAACAGATGAAGAAGAGGAAAATGCTCACCACATGACAATCATTGGGAAACAGTGGTTTTGGGAGTTTGAGTACGAAGATAGCCTTACTTGGGAAGATGATGAAGCACTAACTTCCGTCAATGTTGATTGGCCTGCTCAAGACAAACTATATGTCAATGCAAGTGGTTCTGAAGCAACCAATGTAACGGTCAGTGTCAATGGCGAGGTTGTGTATGAGGGTTCCTTGGACCAACTCACTGGTTCAATTGAAATCGATGCCACAATGACTAATACTTATTTCAATAATTCTGCATTCTCAACTATTGAGGTCACAGACGCCGACGGAAATGTAATTCACACATGGATGAATATCCCAGAAGGTCAGGTGTTCTCATCGGCTGCTAACGAGCCTATGATTTTGCCATGTGATACCGATGTCGTGTTTGAAATGCACTCCGAACCAAGCGATGCTTCAAACCCAAACTATGTCGGTGTTCAGCATTCTTTTTGGCTCCCTGAATGGGGCGTGAAGGAAGATTTGGTTCCAGGGCTTAGTGGCGGAACATGGATGACGGTCATGGCAGATGACCCTGGTATGTTTCCAATCAGTTGTGCTGAATACTGTGGAGCACAACACTCTGTGATGACAGGTGAAGTCAAAGTCGTCGCAAAAGAGGGAATGGACTGCTCCTACGACAGTGGCGTCAAGAAAATGGAAAGTAACGCTCCTAGCGGAGGTGAACACTGATGCGTTCCCGTGTTACAATTATTCTGGGAGTGCTTTTACTCGCCCTTGTTGCAACACCTCAATTTACCGCCATGCCTTCAGGAATTGGTTCTTCGGCTGACCAAGGCTGTTCCTGTCACGGAGGAATTTCTTCCGACACAAGTATTGTTGTTGAAGGACTTCCCGAAGTTTACAATGCAAGTGAAACATACACGTTTACCGTGACTGTTGTCAACGATGTTATGGAAATTCATGACAATGGCGGAGAAGATTGGAACGGTCGTGCTGGAGGATACCGTATCCTCTCCAGCCACGGGAATGTCGTTGCTATCCCAAATACACTGGGCCAAGATATGGACGGTGGCCTCACCCACACCAGTGAAGCGAATACAGTGCGCTCATGGACCTTTGAATGGACGGCACCTGCTGCTGACGATGAGAATGTTGAAATGACCATCTATGGAAATGCTGTTAACGGTGGAGCAGGTTCAGGTGGCGATTACTGGAATCAAGCTATCATTTCAATCCCAGGCGTCAATGCGGGTACTCTCGCACCAAGTGCAAGTGCCTTAGTAATCTTCATGACTGCGATCGGCCTTGCTGTCGCTCTCATCTTTATTGGAATTCTTTGGGTCTTTTATCGGATCTCACCAGATACATTCACCATGCGACGGTTTTGGGATTTCCTCAAGCCTTGGCTAACCACAACCGACCACAAAGAAGTCGGCGTGATGTACTTCCTGTTCGGTTTCTTTTTCTTCCTTGTTGGCGGTCTGTTGGCACTTCTGTTCCGCATACAACTTGCTCTACCAGAAAATGACTTCCTCTCCTATGATGAATATAATTCATACTTCACACTCCACGGGACCACCATGATTTTCCTCGCAGCAATGCCGATGATTGCAGGATTCATGAACTACGTACTCCCGCTCCAAATTGGTGCGAAAGACCTTGCTTTCCCAAGAATTAACGCCATGGGGCTTTGGCTCCTCATATTCTCTACGCCTCTAATTTTCACTGGAATTTGGTCTGGAGAGGCCGCCGACATCACATGGGTCATGTATCCTCCATACGCTTCTCTCACTGAATCAAACATGGGTGCTGAACTTGCAAATTATGG
Source organism: Candidatus Poseidonia sp. (assembly GCA_034402455.1). Lineage (GTDB taxonomy): Archaea > Thermoplasmatota > Poseidoniia > Poseidoniales > Poseidoniaceae > Poseidonia. The sequence continues at coordinate 3,818 of DASCRS010000088.1, forward strand.
TTCCAATCCAGGGACTACTGCGTTCATTTCAGGCATCGTCA
>DASCRS010000089.1:0-3519 GCA_034402455.1 Candidatus Poseidonia sp.
AATTGGAGACTTGAAGCCTCCCTACCTGCTACTGAATCTCCAATGTTGGATTCCTACGATGGTGAGGGGGCATTCATTCTTCGTCTGGCCATGCCAATTGGTCTTTCTCCAGCGTTCTACAATGTGAAGGTGATTGCAACCAATGTCAATGACACAAGTGTTTCAAGCTCAATTGATATTTCAGTAGAAATATTGGAAACTGCAGCCACTCATGTCTCGGATGAAGATACAGGTCAATCCTACATTCCAGGTGACCCTGCTCAAACCATGGCCTTTGAAGTTAGAAACGATGGTAATATCGCTGACCGATTCAACATGAGTTTGAACATTCCTGCGGGTATGCAAGCGGAATTCACTAATCTTGTCAACGGTCAAACCGATGAGATTCCAATAGGATCAAGTTTCAATGTCACGGTTACATTCTCGTTCCTCGCAGGTGCAGAAGGTCAACTCACACTTGGAGTCGTAGCAACAAGCGTGTCAGATTCCGAAGTGAGTGCGACTGGTCAAGCGACCTACCTTGTTGGTTCTCAGAATTGGCTCAAGATTTACACAATTCAACCAATATCAATCAACGAAGAAGGCGAGTACGAAGTTATTGTACGTGTGAAAAACCAGTACACAACAGCGCAGGTTGTCGTCATTGAATTAGATGATTCAGAAACCAAATCTTGGTTCCAAACATCAGTCGCCCGCACCGATAGAGATTTCTCACTTCAACTCAACGAAGAGCGAGAAGTAACTCTAACACTCGATGTTTCTGAAACGACTCTTAAGAATCTAAATTCGGATGTCCTTGTATCTAATCTTACGATTTGGGCGCGCTCAGAGACGGTAAGTGACGCAGCTCATGGTACACTTGAAGTAACGCTCATCAAGCAAAATTCGGGTGGAAAAGACTCAGCGGAAGGTGCTGGCTCAAGTTTCCCCATTGAGGAGATTGCTCTTTGGGGCGTATTCCTCCTAATAATTGTAGGAGGCGTGGTTGTCCTTCTCTCAATTGTTCGTAGCGATGAAGAAGACGACGACGAATACAAAAATTGGGGCGAGGATGGTTACGAAGATAGTCTTGCAGCAAATTACGGCTCAGTGGCTTCAGCACCAACCGTCCCAATTGCTGGCGCACCCTCACCCGAACCAATTCCTGCTGGCGCTCCGCCAACCCCAGAACCTTCTGAACACCTAGATGCTCCCGCAGACGACGGAATGCCCCCGCTTCCCGCAGGAGGCCTTCCAAGTGGATGGACTATGGAGCAATGGAAGCACTATGGGCAACAATGGCTCGAGCAAAATGGCCAAGTTTGAGGCTGAAATCTCTACAATGCTTGAAGCGTAGGGTTCAAGGCACAGGCAACCTCGCATGAGTTGCCGGAGGCATTATCATGTACGGAAATGGACAAGCCCCTATCTTCATTTTGAAAGACGGGACTCAGCGAACACGTGGTCGAACTGCACAGTCAAACAATATTGCTGCAGCAAAAGCAGTTGCAGATGCAGTAAGGTCAACACTTGGCCCCAAAGGAATGGACAAAATGCTGGTTGATTCAATGGGAGATGTCGTCATCACCAACGACGGAGCAACCATTCTCAAGGAGATGGACATTGAACACCCTGCTGCTAAGATGATAATTGAGGTGGCCAAAACTCAGGAACAACACTGTTACGATGGGACAACTTCAGCAGTCATTCTTTCGGGAGAATTGCTCAAGCGTAGTGAGGATTTGATTGAGCAAAATGTCCATCCAACTGTAATTTGTGAAGGATTCCGTCTTGCTGCTGAGCGAGCCATTGGACTTCTTGAGAACCACGGAATTCCCACCAATAACAACGATGATGTTTTGTTAGAAGTCGCCAAGACAGCCTTGACAGGAAAATCTGCTGGAGCAGTGAAGTCTTTCATGGCTGACATTTGTGTCCGGGCAGTCAACGCCGTTGGCCTTACAGAAGAAGGTGAACGTTTGGTGGATTTGTCTGATATTAAGGTTGAGAAGCGCCAGGGTGGCTCAATTAAAGATTCAAACCTCATCGATGGAATTCTCTTGGACAAAGAGCGTGTTCACGCTGGTATGCCTCGGGTCATGAGCGATGCAAAAATTGCTCTTGTAAATTCGGCTATTGAGGTCAAAAAGACCGAAGTAGATGCTAAAATTCAGATTACAGACCCTAACCAACTCGCCTTGTTCTTGGAAGAAGAAGAGAATTACATTCGAAATTTGGTTAACACGATTGAAGCGGCTGGAGCCAATGTTTTGGTCTGCCAAAAGGGAATTGATGAACTCGCTCAACATTATCTCTCAAAGAAAGGTATCTTTGCCATTCGCAGAGCTAAGAAATCGGACATGGAAGCCCTTTCAAAGGCAACTGGAGGTACGATCATCACCAATTTAGAAGACATGAGTGAATCCGACCTCGGTGTTGCTGCACGTGTTGAGGAGAAAAAAATTGGAGAGTCTGATATGACATTCGTCACTGGATGCCCGGAAGCAAAATCAGTTTCTGTTCTTCTACGTGGAGGGACCGAACACGTTGTTGATGAAATCCGACGTGCCTTTGATGATGCTGTTGGAGTTGTATCTGTTGCCTGGGAAGATGGTGCAGTTTTGACGGGAGGGGGAAGTGTTCTTGCAGCCCTTTCACGAGATTTGCGAACCTATGCAGAAACTGTAGGTGGACGAGAGCAAATGGCGATTGAGGCCTTTGCATCAGCATTGGAAATCATTCCACGCACACTCGCCGAAAATGCAGGTTTGGACCCAGTTACGACCCTAATAGAACTCCGAAAAGCACATGCTGACGGTCAATCTTTTGCAGGAATCAATGTCTATGAAGGCGGCGTTGTAGACATGAATGAAGCGAATGTAGTTGAGCCTCTACGAGTCGTGGAACAGGCGATTCAATCTGCAACAGAAACGGCAATCATGATTTTACGCATCGATGACGTGATTTCATCCAAGGGCGTTCCAATGGAAGGCGGCATGGGTGACATGGGCGACTTCAACATGTGATGGGCCGTAGCGCTTACAATTTTTCGCAAAGAAAAATGTCCCGCATAAACCACATTTTGTCATGATGAGATAATAACCTTCAAAGGCCACTGAACATTCGCAGAATACAGTAGAGGTCGTGGTATTCTATGTCAACCGTCACAGGAAACCCAGAACTTGCCATTTTCTTCGGCTCTCAAACTGGTAACGCGGAAGAGTTGGCGGCGAATACTGCAAAAATGGCTAAGAAAATGGGATTCATACCAGTTGTTAACGACATGGATGGATTTGACCCAAGCAAATTTGCATCATATGCAAGAATTCTCATCATCACTTCAACTTGGGGTGAGGGAGATATGCCCGACAATGCAGAAGATTTGTGGGCTGCTACAAACGAAACTAACCCCCCGCTTTCTGGCGTGAGTTTTTCAATTTGCGCAATTGGGGATTCCTCATATGATGAATTTTGTAAGGCTGGTAAAGACTGGGACCAAAAATTCTCAGCCCTTGGTGCAACCCGTGTTCACGATATACA
>DASCRS010000090.1:0-3625 GCA_034402455.1 Candidatus Poseidonia sp.
GTATTAGCAGTCTATGGGCTTGGGAGTATCTTCGTACCCCTGCTGATTATTCGTTGGATGGGATACAAACCAGATTCAACCCATTCGATTATAATGATGATTTCGGCTTTTTCAGCAGTCATCATTTGGTCTCTGGTCCCTACAATAATGGGTTGGAAATCGGTTAGTGGAGCAGATGGAATATTCCCTTCAATACCTGGAATGGGTGCTGCCTTTGCAGCCCACTTTGCTATGTGCGCAATGCGAAATGATTCGGTGAGCAATCCTTTCGGGCGATATGCTGTTCCAAGCCAAAACGGATTCATAATCGGGGGCGTAATAGTCTTGCTTCTAACCGCGTCGGTAGAGGCTACATACATCAAAATGAGTCCGAATTCTTCTACCGTATCAGGTGATGTCGTTGGGGAGTTCCAAATCAACGGCGAACTCTCCTATGTACAACTCGATTCGGGTTCTGAGTATGTGGCAGATGGTACACCGTGGAATGAGACCTTTTCCACCGATTCAATCGATAATGCGGATGAGCTCAATATCGTCGGCTTGAAAATGACGCTTTCATATGGCGAAGATGAAGAAGCCCAGGGGTTCCCTTGTCTATCGCAAACTGCACCTGATACCATTTCGGGAACGGCCTCTCACCTTGAATTCTCTTTGAACGCTGAAGGGCAGAATAGCGGAGGAAATGGCGGTCATGAGGTTGTTTTGGAATGGTACAATTCCAGCATGATAGGCACAAATGTTTCGGGATTAACTTTGAATGAAATCTTTGAGCAAATTGATTCCATGGGTGCTGGACTTGGTGAGCACACTACAGAAATTTCTGTTGATGCTCAGGGCGATTCGTGTATTTTTGGTGGTGGTAGCAACGAAGACAACGGCGAAGAGGTATCTTACACGGTGGAACTTATTGTATTGGACTACACCATTACCGGAAGAATCACAGAGTGAACTGTTGACCTTGCTTTGCTACACCCCAGCCCATTGAAACAACGGTTGCATAAGCACTGCTCGCTTCATCGTGGAGGGGGTTTGTGTGGTTAAGGTGTATGAAATAAATCTCAGGGTCGCCTTCTCTCCTTTGCCCGAGCAACTCCAGCGTCTCACTCACTGGAGGATGGGGGACGTTGTTTTGCCGCTCTGCGGGGAGTTCGTTAGCGTCCCAAAATGTTCCATCAAGCAACGCGATATCAACCTCCAAAGCACTCAGCCACTCTCGTATGGTTTGGTGTTGATGTCGCTGTAAGGTACTGTTCCAATCGTCATGGTCGGGAAGGAAAAGAAGAGACTGGTTTGGGCCCCGAACAACAAATGCATGCATGTCTGAGAGTTCCGCCCTATGGGGGACCTGAACGCATTCAATCGTCAGCCCATTACCCAATTTGATCTTGTCTCCATGCATGAAAACATGTTCTGAAAAGACTCCTTGTTGGAGCATCAATGACCATTGTGGTGTTTCTTCAATCAAGTGAAACATGGACGAGGAAACATGAAGGTTGAGTCCTTTGGCGTTCATGGTTTCTTTTCCAAGAAGCCCTAACCCATCAACATGGCCAAAATGGGCATGGGTCAAGAAGATGGATGAAAGATGGGGGTGGCCCCACATCGACAATTGCCCTGCAAGATGTCGCGTTGTGTCAATTAGGTGTCCATTGTTTTGGTTATCAACCACTCCAAGGCTTACTGGAAAACGGTGGTTTTCGGGACTCAAATCGCTACAACATTCTCGTTGGCATCCGGCTTGAGGGCGTCCGCCGTCTTGGGCCGTGCCCAGAAGAGTTGCAATCGCCATGAACTTCGGGTGGCGCACCCTTTGATAGTGCTTTTCAAAAAGAAGGGTGGAGAGAGAAGGCCTCAAACACTCAAGCCTTCCCCCTTCATTTAGGGAATAATATGGCAGGACCATCTAAAGTGGAATTTCCCGGGCAGAAAAAGCAACGCATGAAGATGCGTGGGACTAAACAGGCAAACGAAGCAACGGCCAAGAAATTGGGTCGGCAACTCAGCCACTTCCATGACCACCCGCGCAGTCATCTGCCTGCGATGATGTTCAAAGGCAAATTGAGTTGGGGACGAACTGACCCTGTGACTAAATCCCTGAAAGAAATTGAACGAATCATCAAGAAAAAGGACGACCTTGGTTGGCTCACGAAACGCATGATGGCGAAGCGTGGGGACCCTGTTGCAAAGGCATTTGCAGGCTCACTGCATGCTTCGCATGATGAGCAATTCACATTAGTTGGACAATTTAATTCGGGTTCCTTTGGTTCAGCATCCTATGTTCGTAGAGGAGATGGAAAGCCTGGCTATCTTGCAGGGATACAAAATTTCTCCAATCTCACACTTCGTATGCTTCCTTGGGAAGACCACGCTAAGAAGGGGATGTATTTTTTCAGCTGGGATGGGGGCTTTGTCTGCACTGGGCCAAATCCCAACCCTCCCGAAGAATGGCTCGAGGATGTATTGAAGCGTTCTCGTTTTGACATGACAAAAACGACTGTTGACGGAACTTCGGTTTGGGTGACAGAAAAATTGGATGCTAACACGGTCATGCAAGGAAAGGGCGTGGCTGGAGGTTTTGTGACGCTCCGATTCCGCCATGGGCCTGTTGTTGGTATTGATTTTGAAACATTGGATTCCTTCTCCAAGAAGGATGCATCGTTCATTCATCATCTCGCATTGTCAATGCTTCCGCCGATTCTCCCCTCCATCCTCTCTGTTGAAGCATTCTACCTTCCGACTGGTTGGCCAGAGGGTAAGCCTCTTCCAGATGCATGTAACGAAGGTATTGAGCGCGTTATTGATGCTTGGCAGGGATTAACATTGAATGAGGGGTTGATGGCAAATGCCATGAAAACAACGACCCTTGAAGGTATTGAAGACGGTTTGATCATTGGTGAAGCATGGTTGCCTGGAATCGCTGTAGAAGCAATTGAAGAAGCGCTTGAATCGTTTGCTGGCTCTCAGGATGAACGAACATTGACTGCACACATTCTAGCCGCTGCCATCAAGTATCCTCATGAGGATAATAACGCATTGAGAATTCAGCCAAAAGGAGCGGCTGAGCAGCGCGAAAATGGTGGGATTCGGATTTTCAATGGCGTGACCTGTGGCGACATTCTAACCGCCTTTTGGGAAACACATGGTGAGCAAAGTCTTGCTGGTCTGGGGCTCGCAGGGGATGAAGCAAAAGCGATTTGGGAACAACAGCACAATTCCCCTAAACCATTTGGTAAGTTTCTCAAGGGCTTGGACAAAGCCATGGAATTGGCTCGTCAAAAGGCAAGATTCCCTTCGCTTGATTCAACTGATGGACCCGCTGCAATGATTCATTCGCTCACGGTCAAGGGACTAACATTGGGAATGGGCTCAGTAGAGCGGGAAGCCACTGGACGGCACGACTCTATCGACCGTTCTGCTGCTGCGTGGGCTTGGCTTGTTGCCGTAAATCGTTCAACTGGTCAAGAGTGGCATTTTGATTCTGCAGCACGCGACCGTGGGGGCGTTTGGTATCCTGCAACTCAGCGATTGCATGAAGTTGGTCAATCGCTCCTTGCTGCAAATGATGAAGATGTTGAAACACAACAAGAATCTTGGAAAGAAGCATTCACTGCTCTTCGTGCGCTCA
>DASCRS010000091.1:0-5212 GCA_034402455.1 Candidatus Poseidonia sp.
GACTATTACCGACAAGGCAATTACAATGCTGGAAGACGCCTTTGGAGATGACCGCAGTCATGCACTTCTCGTAGGCGTACTCAGTGGAGGATGTTCTGGTTACATGTACGATTTGCAAATAGTAGAATCTACTGAACAAACTTGCCAAGAACTGGATGTAAATGGATTTCGAGTACTCGTCCCCTCAGCATCTAGTCACTTGCTAGATGGAATCGAAATTGATTATGTTGATAGGCGCATGGGTGGTGGATTCAAGATCAACAATCCGAATGCCGAATCATCATGCGGCTGTGGAGAATCATTCTCTTGAAGATGCCTCATGGGACTATTTCGATGTAAAGCATCTGTCTTACTGCTCAAAGGCGATGGGCTTTTGCAATTTTTGGATGGGTTATCAACTAATCATATTGCGGGGTCATGCACAGCACCATTCACTAAAGAAAATGCAAAAATCATTGATGTTTGCGAGGTTGTCCAAGTGGATGAAAGCATCGCACTTATTGGATTTGAGAACTTCAAGCGAGATTTAGTTGAACACTTGGCTAAAAAAATCCTAGGTAGAAAAATAACCATTACAGATATATCTCATCTCAATGAGGTTTTCATTGGGATTGAACCTCCCGTAATTCCCGATGGTGCAACGGTCCATCAAAGTCAATTGGGATGGATGATGATAATTCCCAATTCCATGAGTTACAAAGCAACGTGGAATCTTGAGGAATGGTCTGAATATCGTGTGATGAACGAGATTCCCTTCCATGGACATGAAATTACTCAGGAAGTCCATCCACTTTCTTGTGGTCTTGATTCATTGGTTCATTCTCAAAAAGGGTGCTATATTGGTCAAGAAATTTTGACTAGGATGAGAGCGCGTGGGAAAACTGGAAAAATCATGCAACAAGAATTGAATCCAGTGGATAATGCCACTACCGTCGGTCGGACTCACAGCCTTTGCATCAAGCGAATTCAGTAACCTAGAATCTCTTTGAGTTGGCCTTTGTAAAAATTTCCTGAGCCTTGAAGGGAAGTCATTTCCTCAGCAGTTAATTCAAGTTCAAAAATTTGTTCAACACCCGAAGAACCAATAATACAAGGAACACCAATGTAGACGTTATCTAAACCGTACTGGCCAGTCATCAAGCATGATGCGGGAATCAATCGTTTTCGGTCATTCAAAACCGACTCGGCCATGATTGCTGCTGCTGAACCTGGAGCATAAAACGCCGAACCTCGCTCCAATAGTTTGACAATCTCTCCACCGCCACCAGCAGTACGCTTGCTTATTGCATCAATACGCTCTTCGCTCATGAGTTGAGTAATCGGTATTCCACCAACAGTGGTGTACCTTGGTAAAGGCACCATCGTATCTCCGTGACCACCCAAAACCATAGGAGATACATCTTCTTCGGCACAACCAAGTTCGAGTGCGATAAAATGCGCCATTCGTGCACTGTCTAGAACTCCTGCTTGTCCAATAACACGCTCTGCAGGGAATCCAGTGACTTTTTGCATGTGGTAGGTCATCAAATCAAGAGGGTTAGTAACAACGATTACCACACTTTGTGGTGCATGATTTTTGATTCCTTCACCGACTTGTGAAACAATGTCAGCGTTTTTACCGATCAAATCTTCTCGAGTCATACCAGGTTGACGAGGGAATCCAGATGTAACAACGATAACATCGGCTCCTGCAATATCATTATAGTCAGCAGTTCCAGTAATTCTTCCGTCGTAATTCAACACATTCGCATTTTGAGACATATCCAGGGCTTTTCCCTTGGCAAAGCCTTCGTAAATATCCAACAAAACGATGTCAGCAATTTTCATTTGCGCCAAGACAAAGGCACATGTTGCTCCAACATTTCCTGCTCCAATAACTGCAATTTTTCTACGACCTGATACCATGGTTTCACCGCTCAATTTTGACCAAAGGTTTTCAGTCCATAAGGACAATGGTGACAATAATTGAACAAACTTTGCTTAAATGGCACACTGCTCCGCTTTAGAAGGAAAATCATATCTCTCCCTTCATGGGTTCGGAGCGACTTCTCTAAAAACCCCCTTTCTGTGGGAAAGACATCACTCACCTCATCGGTGAGCGTACAGGTGTGAGATTGACATGAAACTAGGCGTCCCTAAGGAACCCGAAGGTGAAACAAGAGTGGGTGTTGTTCCCTCTAGCATGAAGAAACTTGCAAAAGCTGGCTTCGAAGTATTAATCGAAAAAGGTGCTGGATATTCAGCAAATTATCTTGATGAAGATTATGAGGCCGCAGGAGCAAATATCGTAAGTCGTGAGGAAGCACTTGCTTGCGAAAATATTGTCTGCATTCGTTTTCCAGGTATTGAAGGGATTGCTGCAGGAACAAACCTTGCCTGTGTATCTGACCCGTTTCGCAACCCAGAGTACGTTAAGGCGTGCATGGATGCCAACATTACCCTTCTCTCAATGGACATGATTCCACGACGACTTTCTAGAGCACAATCAATGGACGTCAACTCAAGCCAAGACAACTTAGCAGGGTACAAAGCCGTCCTTCTCGGTGCAGCCCATGTGCCTCGTGGAATTCCGATGATGACGACATCAGCAGGGACAATTCGTCCAGCCAAGGTCGTCATTATGGGCAGCGGAGTCGCCGGCTTGCAAGCCATTGCAACAGCCAAGCGTCTCGGTGCTATCGTGTACGCTTCGGATGTTCGCAAATCCGCTGCAGAACAAATTGAGTCTGTTGGTGGACGTTTCATTGAAGTTGATGGAATGGACGACTTTGAAGACGAATCTGGATATGCGAAACCATTGACACCAGAATTCATTCAGAAAGTAAACGATACCGTTTGCGGCGTTGCTGCAGATGCAGACATCATTGTCACGACTGCACGTATCTTCGGCCGCCCTGCACCCATTACCGTTCCATCAAGCGCTGTCTCAACGTTCAAATCTGGAGCAGTTGTTGTTGACATGAACGCTGATGTTGGAGGAAACTGTGAAAGCACTGTTCAAGGCGAAATTACGACAACTGATAACGGTGTGATTATCGTCGGAACTTCCAATCTTCCTGGTACACTTGCAAACACCGCAAGCATGCTCTATTCAAACAATTTAACGACCTTCTTCACCTCCTTGGTCAAAGAAGACAAAGTCGAAATTTCAGAGGACGATGATATTCTCGTTGGAGCCCCAGAAGGCTCAGATTTCTATGTCGGCGGAATGGGTGGAGTACTCATTTGTAAGGATGGAGTGATTCATCCCAAGCAAACACGCTTGGCGGGGGTGGTTGAATGATTACAGAAGCAACACTTATTGCAGACCTAACGCTCTTTTTGCTAGCAATTTTCCTCGGATTTGAATTGATTACAAAAGTTCCTGCTACGCTCCACACTCCGTTGATGAGCGGTGCTAACGCAATTTCAGGGATCAGTGTTGTCGGGGCTTTGTTGGCTGCCAATGTTGCCTACAAAGGTGGGGACACTCTCGTTTCAGGGATTCTTGCCTTCGTGGCCATTGTACTCGCTATGATCAACGTCGTGGGTGGATTTGCAGTCACGAATCGGATGCTCAATATGATTGCTGGAAAGAAAAGGAGGGCTTGAAATGGAAGAATGGATTCCTATTGGCTATCTTCTCTCTGCTGCTCTCTTTATCTTCGGATTGAAGAAACTCGGCCATCCAAGGACGGCCCCTCGTGGTAACCAATACGGTGCAATGGGTATGTTGGTTGCAGTACTAACCACTGTCATTGACATGCAGATGACAACCGTTGGAGGGGCAAATTGGACTCTCATTATTGCTGGGCTTGTCATCGGTACAGTGATTGGAACCATCATGGCCATCCGTGTTGAAATGACAGGAATGCCAGAACTCGTTGCGTTGTTCAACGGATTTGGTGGAGCTGCATCTGCTCTGGTTGCGTTATCAGAATCATGGAAGTACATTGAAAACAATAGCCTACCCCTTCCTACTGGTCTTGATATTCAAGTGATTATGATTGCTGCAGGCCTATCTGCCCTCGTTGGGTGGATGACTCTAACAGGTTCAATTCTAGCCATGTTCAAACTAAAGGGTGGAATTTCTGTATTCGGAAAATGGTTCAAGACTCCAACTTGGGGACCAACCTGGCTCAATCCGGTCAAAGTTTTGCTGATGCTAACAGTTCTTGCTCTTATTTACATGAGCATTGATGACCCTCGAAACACAAACTACCTTTGGGCAATCATTGGAATTTCAAGTCTGCTTGGGATCATTCTTGTGCTACCAATTGGCGGAGCAGATATGCCAGTTGTTGTTTCTCTGCTCAATTCGCTTTCAGGAATCGCTGCAGCATTCACTGGATTTATCATCGGAAACTCGGTTCTCATCGTTGCCGGTTCGCTCGTAGGTGCATCTGGACTTATTTTGACCTTCATTATGTGCAAGGCCATGAATCGAACTCTTCCAGATGTACTGTTCAAGTCATTTGGAGGAAGTGGTGAAAAGGCGCAATTGACCCGTACAAAGGTGGGTTCTGATGCAGATGAAGTCGCTATGATGATCGATGGCGCCCAAAAGGTCATCATTGTACCTGGATATGGAATGGCTGTCTCACAATGCCAACATCAAGTCAAGGAATTTGCTGACCTCATATCTGAGAAATTTGACACTGAAGTCAAATATGCAATTCATCCTGTTGCAGGTCGTATGCCAGGACACATGAATGTCCTTCTCGCCGAAGCGAATGTCCCATACGAACAACTCATTGAAATGGATGAAATAAATCCCGAATTCCCAGATTGTGATGTTGCAGTTATCATCGGAGCAAATGATACCACCAATCCTGCTGCCCGAAGCGGTGAAGGCCCTCTCGCAGGAATGCCAATAATTGATGCTGATACTGCACGTACTGTGGTCATAATCAAGCGCTCTTTGTCAGTTGGATATGCTGGTGTTGATAACGACCTCTTCTATATGGACAAAACCATGATGTTGTTCGGTGATGGAAAGGCAATGATGACTGGCTTGAACAATGCAATAAAGGAAATTTGAACCCACCTTTGACTTACTTTAAGGAAGCAACATTCAAAGAGCGGGGCCAAGTGGAAATTACAGGTGAGTCTATGCAAAGACCGGTGCGCAACTTCTCCATCATGGTAATTTTGGCACTCATGCTTGCGACTCCAGCCCTTGGAAGTCCAGATGGGCCACCTTGGGAAAACGGTGGAGGTATTATCGTTGAAA
>DASCRS010000092.1:0-3286 GCA_034402455.1 Candidatus Poseidonia sp.
CAAAGAGATTCTACAAGGTGGAGCTAGGGCCGCTCTTGATCTGGGTTATGGTCATGAAGAGGACCTGAAATTTCTGGAGTCAGAAGGGCTACTTGAAACGACAAATGCGGACATATCACAAAGAGCCCTTGAAAGAGGAATGAAATCATTAGGGACACTTGGAAGTGGAAATCATTTTCTTGAACTCCAGACAGTTGGCAAAGTGGTCGATGAACAGACAGCAAAGAAATGGGGTCTCTTTGAAGATCAAATCGTCGCAATGATTCATTCTGGTAGCCGAGGATTGGGCCATCAAGTATGCACCGACCATGTGCGCCTGCTTGAAAGCAAATACAAACTGAGCGAGGGAATGTGGACCAACGAATCGTGGGACTTTTCTCTGCCAGACAGGCAATTAGCGTCAGCACCCATTCACTCGAAAGAGGGACAGAATTATCTTGATGCAATGAATGCAGCAGCGAATTTTGCATTTGCAAATCGTGCAGTTCTGGCTTCACGCTTACGAACCGTTCTCAAACTCGAAATGGGTGACTTTGGCGAGGCCCGTACATTGTATGATGTTGCACATAACATTGCAAAAATGGAGACTCATGAGGTCCACGGTTCTTCTTGTTCCTGTTGCGTTCACCGCAAAGGAGCAACTCGTGCGTTTTCAGCAATGCACGACGACATTTCATCCCGATTCTCAAAAACTGGCCAACCCGTTATCGTTCCAGGGGACATGGGGACTGGTTCATGGATGCTCGCAGGACCAATGAATGGTGAAAATCAAGCATTTGGCTCATCATGCCACGGTGCAGGAAGGGCTCTTTCAAGAGCAGCGGCGAAGAAATCAATTGATGGTAAAGCACTGAAACAGGAACTTGAATCAAGGGGCATACGTGTACATGCATCAACCCCTAATGTCCTTTCGGAAGAAGCACCAGATGCCTACAAAGATGTTGACGAAGTAATCCGTCTTACAAGCGAAGCAGGACTAGCTCGTCCAGTGGTTCGCCTCAATCCTTTAGCGGTCATCAAGGGATGATCACATACAGACCTGAGCCATTCCTTGGCTAGGTAATGTAGGAGCATCACCAGTATGGACACCATCTGGCTCTTCTACAATGACACTCAACAAGGTGTTCACTAATTCTTTCAACTCGTCTACTTGTTCTTGTAAGTCACGAACTCTGCGGTTCATTTCTTTGGCTTTCTCCTGCGTACGCTCCATGTGCATCCCATCTGAGAAGTTTCCTTCTCAATCCGTATTCACTAAATTCGCCTCTTATACATTGAGGTCATCTGAGGAAAAATCTGTTGATTTTAGAACTTGCACAGATACATGGAATAAACAAGAGCCACCGGCGAGATTTGAACTCGCGACCTCCTCATTACCAATGAGGTGCTATACCCCTAAGCCACGGTGGCAGTGAACCGAGCGACCGCCCAAATGGATATAATCACTTCGCGCACCTCTCATCAGCCTAGGACGGAAGGTAAAGTATCCATTCATCATTTGACGAGCCCGAAGAGATAGAAAAAGGCGTAGATTGCGCTGTGTGAGCCGACCAGGACTCTACATCGATGACAAAATCAACACCAGGAGCAATAATTATTGCATCAACCTCGCTACCGTTGAGGAACTCGTTTGCAAGATTTGGTGAACGCCAATAGCCATTTAGGTTAGAGGAGCCATCAAGATCTGTATTTGTTTTCAGCACATAGAGAGAGTGCATGGCCAACGATTCATCTGAAATAAGAAGAAAAGATTGATTCTCCCCCTCAAGAGCAACAGCGAGTGAAGAACCTGCATCCTCTTGCCAAAGTTGTTGTCCATGAAAAGCGGTAAAAAAGACCACTGGCAGTAATATGAGCAAGGCGATGAAGAGGGATTTTGTTGAGACGTTTTCTTTCAATGAGTCCTCGGAACCATTTTCATCTGTTTGGGACAAATGCAGAAGCATCAACAACGGCAAAACAAGTATGGTTGCATATCTTCCATTATTGCCAAGAACCAGCATGCACTGAAATAGAGATATGTTCCAAAGTTGTGATTCAAGTGTCCACAAGGCACCAATATATGCGACAATTCCTGCACCAATTATGGCACAAAAACAAGACAACATAGTGACTGTCCGGCCGCGTAGAGCCATCATTCGATTAGACGGATTAAAAAAGGGCCAAAAGCAAAATCCAATCAATAGAAAAAGAATGATACCGTCTAAAAATGAAAATGGAAGGCTGAGAAGAAATACCCAGGGATAATCCTGTATCACAGAAAAAGTCCCTCCATATCCGAGCCAACCAATCAGAGTGATTCCAGCAAGTGTTGTACCGAAAAATATACCACCCATCAACCATGGATGCTGGGTGATTGGAACTTTATCCGAGTGAGATATACGTTCGTCAACAATGAGCCAAAGGTTTCCAACAGCAATCACTGCAAGCCAAGCTACAAAGGCGGTTAGAGGGCCAAAACCCTTCCAGCCCAAAACACACATGACTGAGGTGGCCATCATGAGAATCCCCACTCGTAAATGGCGTGTTTTACTTCCATCAACGAAAAACAACCAAACAACTGAAATGCCAAGTACAATCGCTAAAATCGCTTCATCATACCCCCTCCCAGTTGCAAACATTAGGCAAGGACTCCACGCTACAAGGGCACTCCACATCGGTTCAAACACTGGGGAATTTTTCTCACGGCGCCAGGCAGGAACATATCCTGCAAGCAGTGAGAGGATAACAATAGAGAGAAATGAGACAACTTGAACGGCAATGGGAGATGAGTACCAAGGCCCAATGTATCCTTCGTATTCTCCTGAAGAAAACGGCATTTGAACATCCGAATCAGCCCATCGTGTTGGGCCCCAAGGGTAGTCAGGCCCCATGTTATTCTCATCGTTCGCTACATTCAGCCTCACATGGACATCGAGTCCAAGATCACTGTTGATAACTGCCAGTCCATTCAATAGAATTCCAACTCCTAAGAACGCCAACCACCAGCGGCGGCGGTGAAGAAAGTTAAGATTCACAGACCTCCGAGAAAAACTGCGGATAACATACTTTCCCTTGTTGAACCGAGATAACACTCATTCGTGTAAGAGGCGCCGAGAGAGAGATTTGAACTCCCGAGGGACAGGCCCACGCGATTTCCAGTCGCGCGCACTACCAGGCTATGCGATCTCGGCTCCACTTCGGGCGAACCTCCTTCCTCGTTTAACCGTCACCCTTGACGAAGACGAGAACTCAAGGAGAACAGAACGGCGAAAGGACTCAAAGGTACGACATACACCGTGGGTTA
>DASCRS010000093.1:0-11143 GCA_034402455.1 Candidatus Poseidonia sp.
CGGCCCCTTCTTGGTCAGCCACAGCAATGACGCCTCTAGCGTCTATTTCTTGGTAATCACCTGTTGCATTAATGTGGTAACTATAATCGGTTCCACCGACGATAAGTCCGTTTGGAACAGGTTCTATTGAGTGAAACAACCCCGAAGGAAAAGTCTTGACTCTATCCATAACAGCAGTTTGACTTCCACCATCCCATTTGATCCATCCGATTGCAGGTGTTGGTTCGGGGCTAGCAGGGCTCGAACCATCAGTCCCTGAAGTAGTGGTGTGTGTTCCAATTCCAATCCAAACACCAGGGGAGTGCGCTTCAACATGTTGCCACTGAATGCCCGATGTCATTGACATAGGTGCAGTAGGTTTGAGTTCAAATATCCCTCTAAAAGAAGTGTTTTGCCCCTCTTTGGTGAGAAGTAGGAGGTCACCATTCTCCTGTTCTGAAGAATCGTAAATTGCAAATGAACCGTTTTGGTCAGAATATATGTATGTGGTTGCAGTTGTTGATGATAATTCAGTTAATTCATTATTGGCTATTGAAAGCATGATGTCGCCATCATACATTGATTTGAGAAATGTCACGTTTCTACCTTGGTCATTATCATCTGGGCTATACACTAATGTTGCAGAATTATCGCTAGGGTGCTCGGTGAACAGATGGTATCCTGCCTGAGGCGTGTAAACGAGGGCTGTGTAAGAATCATTGGAATCATGGTATTCAATATCCATCACCATTGAGCCTTGATGTTGGGCGCTGATCGGCGTGAGTTGGTCTCCAACGAATTGCTCAGTACCTTCAATTGCAAAAGCCCCGACAAGTACGAATAGAAAGAAGACACCAAGTGCGAGCCATTGATGCTCAGACTCCTCCTCAAGAAGTGCCTTCAACTTACTCGCCATGAACAACGGTAGGGCCATCAGTCCATGAAGGCTTTTATCCTAAAACCGTAACCAAAAATCTTCATTTGAGTGGGAACAGTCAATGCGGAGATATCATAAGGGGAGCATTGGTCGCAAGGTTGCTTGGAGGCATATGTATGGCACGTAAACCAGCAGTAATGTATCGCCGTTTGAAGGGTCCTGCTTATACCCGTCGCAAATACATTGGCGGTGTGCCTAACAACCGTATCCATCAATATCACGTCGGAAATCGTGTTGCAGCTGAAACTGGGCAGTTCCCAGTAGTCATTGAATTGCGCTCGGATAACGATGTCCAAATCCGACACACGGCTCTTGAAGCAGCACGTGTTGTATCCAACTCAACCATCCGTAAGGAAGCAGGGTCACAAGGATACTCCCTCCGAATCCACACCTTCCCTCACCACGTATTGCGAGAAAACAAGCAAGCGACTGGTGCAGGTGCAGACCGTGTTTCACAAGGAATGCGATGCGCATTCGGTAAGAATGTTGGAACTGCGGCCCGTGTCAAGCGTGGACAGCGTGTGATTTCGATTCAGGTTCATCCAGAACACTACCTCGCAGCACGAGATGCATTGCGAAAGGCGAGCATGAAGTTCCCTACGCCATGTACTGTGCGCCTAATCCGTGGACACGAGCACCTAAAGGGACTCATTTGAAGAGCGGCTAATTCGCTGAAAGCAGCCCACTGGGTTGTTCTTTCAACGGTTATTCAAAATACATTAGAGAAAGAGCGAAGCATAGGGAGGGATTAGATGCGAATAGTAGTCTTGGATGATGAACGATGCAAACCTAACATGCCCGCCTTTGATTATCTCACAAAATATGCAGGAATGTGTGGAGGAGAATGCATTCAATTTACCGACGATAAATGGAAAATTCTTGAAAGTGCCTGCCCAGTCTGCTTTACAAGAGCAAAATTATGCCCTGGTGATGCTGTAAAAGTCATCAATCTTCCAACTGAATTAGAAACAGATATGATTCATCGGTACAGCCTGAATGGCTTCCGACTATTCAGACTTCCAACTCCAACCAAGGAGAATGTTGTTGGCATACTAGGTCCGAATGGAATGGGCAAATCTACTGCTATCAACGCTCTTTCAGGAAGAACAATTCCAAATTTAGGTGACTGGATGGATTTAGAACCTCAATGGGATTCTGTAATTGAATCATTACCGCGTGGCCAATTGCGTGATTTTTTTGTTGCTGTGCAAGCAGGTAAAATCCGAGTTGCCGTAAAACCTCAAAACGTTGACCGATTGCCAAAGAGGGTTCAAGGTACGGTACGTGATTTATTGTTGAAAGTCGATGAGCGAAAAATAATGTCTCAAACAGCAGAGGAATTAGGTATTGATCACTTGCTTGACAGAACCGTTCAGCAATTGTCAGGTGGCGAATTGCAACGCATGGCTATATGCGCGACTTTACTTCGTGATGTTGATGTGTATTTTTTTGATGAACCATCTTCTTACTTGGATATCTATGAAAGAATGAGAATTGTACGGATTATTCAAAATCTTGCAGAAACAAAAAGAGTCATAGTTATTGAACACGATCTCGCTGTATTGGATGTTTTGGCTGACCTTGTTCACATTGTTTATGGTAAAAAGGGAGCCTTTGGCATTTTTACTCCTGCAAGATCCACTAGAACTGCTATAAATGCCTATTTGGATGGTTATTTGGTAGAAGAGAATGTAAGGATAAGAGATAAACCGATACGCTTTTTGAAACATTATGACCGTGGAGGAAATAGGGGTACTCCTGTAATTCAATGGGGTGGAATTGAGAAGAAAATGGGAGACTTTACCCTAAGCACTGGAGAAGGTGCTGTTCATCGTTCAGAGGTTGTTGGCGTTGTTGGTTCAAATGGGACAGGCAAGTCAACGATGATAAAAATCCTCGCAGGTGAACACGAATACGACGAAGGATGGGTCACAAAAAACGCTACTATCTCCTACAAACCTCAACATATAGATGTTGATATTGACGGTTCTGTTCAACTCTGGCTTGACAGTGAGTTGGGATTAAGATGGCGAAGTGGGGAATTCAATGTGAATGTCATACGTGCGCTAGGAGTTGACCAATTGCTCCCCAAACGAGTCAAGAAATTGTCTGGTGGTGAGCGTCAAGCGGTTTCCATCGCCATTTGTCTTGGAAGAGAAGCCGACCTCTATCTTTTGGATGAACCCTCTGCCCATTTGGATGCAAATGCGAGAATGGAAGCAGCTAAAGCGATTCGCCGAACAATGGAAGCAAATGAAAAATCAGCCTTTGTCATCGACCACGACGTATATTTTATCGACATCGTTTCAGATTCCCTCTTGGTCTTTGAAGGTGAAGGTGGCGTACAAGGTAACGCAACGGGACCGTTTAATTTGAGAGATGGAATGAATCAATTTTTATCCAGTGTGAATGTGACCTTTAGGAGAGACCACGATTCACGCCGTCCTCGAATCAACAAGGGTGACAGTAGAAAAGATCGTGAACAGCGCAACATCGGTGATTACTATTCTTACGATTCTTGAAGAGAAAACAGACTTGATGGTCTTGATGTCTGAGGTGGAATCATGCCGGTAGGAAAACCTCCACTTGGGGGCCCACTGGGCAGGTCACGAAATCGATTATCAGCAAGTGCATTGACAACCTATCTTCGCTGTGAAAAGCAGTGGTTTTTTGCTTACCAAGTTGGTTTGCATGGCCCACTTCGCCCCTCGCAGGTGGCAGGAATAGTGTTGGAAGATGCATTG
The DNA here is from genome assembly GCA_034402455.1 of Candidatus Poseidonia sp. Classification (GTDB taxonomy): domain Archaea; phylum Thermoplasmatota; class Poseidoniia; order Poseidoniales; family Poseidoniaceae; genus Poseidonia. The sequence continues at coordinate 3,661 of DASCRS010000093.1, forward strand.
TGCGAATTGTTCATGATGCACCCTCCTGCGATCTCAACGAAACAAGAACTTCTTGATTGGGTTGAGCCACATATTGTTTCTCAAGCACAAAAGGCGCATCAACGTGGTAAAAACGACTGGGATGAAAGTTTGTGGAGTGAGGTGGATTCATCATGGGATGATGTAGAAGTAGAAACCTTCGTCGACAGAATTCGGAGTGGTTTCAAACTCTTTATGGAAGAAGTTGAGAGATGTTACAATGCCAATGGTGGTCCTTACCTTGAAACTAGAAGAAGTGGTGTGCACCCCTTTTTCGTACCTGAGCCAACATGGGGTAGCATTCCTGTATTCCCTCGTCCAGAAAAAGTTCCAGATGTGGAATTGAGGCAATGGGATGTTGAACAATCAGCATCTTGGTCGGAAGAAGGTCAACCTGTTACTTGGAATGAGGCTTGGGAGTGCGCAAGGCCTTGGGTAAAGGACCCCCGAGTACATCAACCACAACGCCTCTATCATCCAGATGGTTGGGCATCTGGAGAGTTGGACCTAGTTTTACGATGGGATGGAAATGTTCGTATCGTTGACATAAAATCTGGCTCTTCAGAATCATCCTTTGCTTCTTCTCTAGAGCATCAATTGCGATTTTACTCATGGCTTTGGTCTCAAACACATGACGGGCAACTCGTAAGCGGAATGGAGGGTTGGTATCTTTCAGGGGCAGAACGAATATTGTACGACCCACCCAAAGAGGGAGAGATAAAATCTCTATCTGCCACCTATAGTAAGCAACATCAGGCTATGCAAGGTCTAGCAGAAGGCGTGGTCGCCTTTCCATCGGCTCCAGATTCAGCATGCAATGGAGATGCTGCAGGTTGTTACTGGTGTCAAGTATCTCGCGACAAATCATCAAAATGGAATTTACATGAGTCCCTTCAGTGGATTTCAGAACTATCCCCACTCTCTATTTCAGCACCTTACGCACCATTGGAGAGCATACAAGGAAGAGTGTCGGTTAAGGGCACACTTTCGGGAGCATGGGGCCCATTACCCAATCATTTCTCAGAGCCTGTTTTGGGTGCTGTTTTGGTTGGTGGAACTCAACATATTGCTCTTGAAGAAAGCGAACCAGGTTCATTTCCTTCGCTTCATGAAATTGAACACAAAGATGTCCTTGTCCACAATGCATTACCCGGTGTTTGGCGTGATCAACCAAGGTTATATGTCGATGAGATCACCCAAATTCTTTCAGTTGCTGAACTAAATGAAAAAGAACCCATTGAAGTAACTCGTCTCGGCTTACTCCGAACCCGAGCAAATGTGAAGGGTTATGTGTTGTCCATTCGCAAGAGGTCTGGACGTAGAATTGATGGCAAACCTTGGAGTATGGTTGCTTTCATGCTGTGGGATGGTAGCCATGCTGCAGAGGTTGTTGCTTTTGGTAATAGCATCAATCAACGTATCATGAATCTCAAACCAGGCACTATGATTGCCATGACGGGTGTGGAAATTGGGTGGAGGTCTGGATTGCTTCAATTACGAATTGATTCTAGAAAAACTCGTCTCGAACCCACTTTTTTGCGTTGAAGGAGCAGACCGCCAGTCGTGATAATTGAAAAGGGGTGGGCACGGGTTCATCCACATGCCTGTCCAACTCGCTGACCCCGAGAATGATACCGTTGGGCCCTATTCACGGTTATCTGCGAGTCAGGTAAATGCCTACAGGTCATGCCCGCGGCTATGGTATTACGAGAAAGTCCTCCGATTTCGAATGCCTCAAATCCCCGTGTTATTTGTTGGTCGTGCTGTTGAAGAGGCTGTTTGCAGAGTTTTGAGAGAATCACCTGCTTTGATTCATTGCTCTGCTCCAGCAGATGCCCATGACCCATCTCCAATTGATGAATCGGGCTTGCCAGACCGTTGTGTGAAGCAAGGTTGGCCCTCGCAAAGATTGTTACCTCTTCGGGAGCAGGATATTCCTAAATCAAAACAAGAATTGCATGATTGGGCCATGATTCGCTGTGAGAAACATCTTCCAGTTGCCTTGGAGCGTGTTAGAATTGAATGGGAGGGCGATGATAGAAAGGCCGGTGATTGGAATTCTGTCGACATGAATCGCTGTTTAGAAATGACCAAGGCAGGTCTAAGATTTCACTTGGATGAAGTTGAACGTTGCTTCCTTGGAGAAGGAGGTCCGAAACTCGAATCCTGGCGAAAGGGAGAACGCCCAATCTGGCCTGCACCAGATGGTTTCGCTCTTGATTCCTTTTCCAAAGGTCATCCATTTGCAAATTCAGGTTCGGTGACCTGGTTGGAATGCTGGGAAATCTCTAGGCCATGGTTTGTTGATCCTGATGCTGCCAAATTTTCAATGAACGCCATTCATCCAGAGTATTGGTTTCAAGGTGAATACGACCTTATTTACAGTTGGGATGGCAATATTACTATTGTTGATTTGAAAGCAAGCCTTGGAGCAAACGACCGTTCAGGAGATTATGTCCACCAACTGAGAATGTACGCAATGCTTTGGTACATAACCCATGGTCGCTCTGAAGCGGTCAGTTCACTACAAATTTGGTATTTGGGCCACCCTTCGATTAAAGATATTGAACTTCCAACGATAGATGAATTACATGATATGGAAGATGAATTGAAAGCGATGTGGGTGGATTTGAAACGGGAAATACCAGAACGTGAATCCTGTCCACCAGAACCCTCGCCTATGCGTGGTTTTGCCCCTGGAGGGAAACCAAAAGATCCACCTAAGATGGTTCGTTGCAAACGTTGCGATTGGGAGAGTGTTTGTCCTGCGGGTGAGGGTTCTGATGAACCAGTGCTTGGCGAATCACTCCAATTACCAGGTTTTTCGGGTATGACTCGAATTGATACTATCGGTTCGTTAAATCCACGGGCAAGTATTCGTGGAGAGCTGTTCAGCGTGAGTGTTCCTAAAGGAGATAAACCACCAAAAATACTCGTTCAACAAGGACATTATTTTGCAAATGTCAACATCATTTCACATGATCATAAAGATGGTGGTAAAACATGGCCTGATGGACTAAAAAAGGGAGACCAAGTACTGGTTGAGGATGCCATATTTTCAACCAATTGGAAAGGTGAAATCGTTCTAAAAATTGATCCCTTTGCCCGCATAATTTTGGATGATTCTCCACTTGAAGAATCCCACGACCTTATGGCTTATAATGCGCGAAGGAATGTTGGTGGACGAGTGGTTTACACCTATGAAAAAAGTGGTGTTGGTCGTAACGGGAAAGCATGGCATCGTCGCGGATTGATGTTGATGGATCATACTGGTGCTATGAAAGTAGAAGGATGGTTCGATGATTGGAATAGTCAATATGAAATGGTTGAAACAGGAGATATTGTGGTACTAGCAAATCTTGGATTGGATGCTTGGGCAACTGAGATAAGAGGTGATTATTCCAAAAAATCGCGCCTTCAAATCATTCAACGCTCGCAGCGGTCAACCTCCCGATGAGATGGTCGTAACGAGCAACTTGATATCTTGAGTTAATTTTGTTGAATGTGGCAATACAGTACCTTCGAAACTTACAATGACCATAGATGGAAGTATTTCGCAAGTCACTAGAGCTTGACGAACTGTTGTTCCAGTTTCAAATGAAGCAGAGATTTCAACATCTCTTCCGTGAAAGTGCACTTCCATGTGACGGCTACACATCATCATGCTTATGACGGTCGCGTAGAAGCGATGTGATGGAGCCGAGGTCGCATAGCCCGGTATTGCGGTGGATTCGAAATCCACTGTCCCTTGGACGCGGGGGTTCAAATCCCTCTCTCGGCGCTCCTATGTTTATTATCAATCGGCTTTGAAGGTCTATATTTACATATAGAACGCATCATGAGAAGACGAAATCTCTGAGACGAGGTCGATTTTTTTCTTTGGCGACATCTCTTCTAAGCGGCGCTTCAACCACTCGTTTCCTTCTTCAGGTAGGTTGAGTCCAAGAGAATACCACCGGTCAAGATGTTCAATCATTCTTTGAGATGCGAGTATGTCTCCGCTTGAGCCAACCGTAGTAGTAATTACACAACTCGTATTCATCTCAAATAATGGCCCCATTGAAGCAATTAATGCTGCAACACCTAAAGCACCTCCTTTTGGCTCATTTCGCCTTACATCAATGCCCATTGATTCCATATCAATTCGGTGGCTGGCTGAACTTGCAACCATGAAGGTATCTTTGCGATCTGGTGAATCTATCATTCCAGCAAGCACGACAACATCACGAACCCCTTGTTCTTGGAAAAATAGCATCAATTCCTCTGCCATTTGACTTTGAGCATTGGAATCATTTGGCTGGGATGGCCCCGTTAGGGTTATGAGATGTGAGCCACCTTCAGTTTTTATCTTTGAAAGGGTTAGATGAGGGGGTGAAAGTAAACCATCTTCGTCCAATTTGGCAAGAGGTGGAAGTCCAGATGGATGCAAACGAGCGATGACCTCAGTGGGGTTCAGTTTCCAAAGACTTTCAAGTGCAACCTTTCCAACATTACCCACTCCTGGGAATGCAAGAAGCACCATGTCGTTATTGCCTATTGATGATGCCCCATTTCTCCATTCAATCCTCATGGTCATGAACACGAGAACGAGTCAACACGCGCTATAATGTTTGAGTATTGAGCGAGGTCACCCAATGCTGTTTATGGGCTCAAATTAATCGCCGCTCACTCTTCTTCTGAGCGTTCAATCATAGCACTCAAAGAGGGAAGAGTTGGAAGCGTTTCACTCCAAGCTGAATCCTCCACTCCATTCATCTTGCGACGGAGTGAAGCGCGATGGTCTTCAGGAGACCATTTGAGTGGAGCAGCGGCTTGTGCACGTTCGCCGCACTTTGGACATTTTGTGCTGAGGCTGAAGGCTTGGCAGGTGAGGCATTGTTGTAGAATTTGGCGGGCCATGTTATTCACTCTCGTTGTGCGTTTGCTTCTCCACCTGCAGCCACCATGTGGTCGATTACCGATTTTGTTGCTTGGTTCCAAAGAGATTCAGCAATTTTGAAATCCGGTGCCTTGAGTTCAAGGCGGTATGATGGAGCACCGTCGTAGAAGCACTTCACTTCAGTTTCCTGCTCAGCGTCAGAAAGAGATTCAGCCGCTAGAAGTGCTTCCTTAATTACTGAAACACCTTGAGTATTGTTGATACTGATGGTCAAAATACCTCGTAATTCAACAAAAGGCGGTATGATATTCTCAATTGCAATTTCAATGAATGGCGCTATCCACTCGCCCTCAAAACCAGCATTTGTTAGGCCGCCTTCTTGCATCGCTGCTTCTTCAAAGGAGGCATAAAGGGTGCCGAACGCGTCAATTAGTTCGTTACCATGCTCTTCAATTTCGTCGGGATTCCATGAGACTTTTTCGCCAAGTACCTTCAAAAGTTGGTGAGCTCTTTGCTCGTTTTTCCATTCTTGAAGACGTGCTCGACGACGTTCTTCGGAAACAGATTTGAGAGAAAGTTCGAGTGAAGTACCATCCTTTCTCGTTCGCATCACTTTGCAAATCAAGCGTTGTCCTTCGCGGACAAAGCCTCTGATGTTCTTGACCCAACCACTTGCGATTTCACCAATGAAAATGAACCCTTCAATTCCAGGAAATTCATCAAGATCAACATAAGCGCCGTTTTGCTTGACATTTTTCACTGTCGCAACAACGAGTTCCCCTTCTTCGGGTGGTGAAATAGAATTGTCGGTCATGGGAGGCTCAGCCTCCTCATTCAAGCGCTTCAACAACGGTACAACCAACCAACTCTGCCTTGCCGCCAGAGGGTTTGGTCAGTGTTGCGCTGCAAACATCACATGCAATGGATGTAGTAGCGCGATAGAAAATTGTAGATTCGTTGCCGCAATCTCTGCAGCTTACTTTTAGGAAACTGTTTGTCATCTTTCACACCTCACTTGTCGACCAATTCGAATTTCTTAGCACGCTTGCATGGAGCATAGTGGGCTTTCCCAGTCTCTGTGCAGCGATAGAGGATGTTGACGCGCTTGGTTGGCTTTTCACGACCGTCTGGCTTTGGACGAGGGAAACCACGGTATCCCGCCATAACTCTACGGAAACGTCGCTGACCCCAGCGAAGTTCAGAGGCGCGTCGCTTCTTGACACGCTCAACGGTATGCATGGTATGCTTGCCAGCAGAAGGGCTGTAGCGCTTGACTTGTCGGGGTCGCTTCACCATATGTAACACCTAAGCATTCAGCCCACAGAGGTCGGGTATTTATGACTGCCGACATCATTTGGGTGAATAATCGGCCGACTGCGTAAATGTTTAAGGGATTCTTCATAAGGTTTTTCGCACTGGGTAAATCATGGAAGAGACCATACAAGCCTTTCTTTTCTTTTGGGCACCGGGCGCCATTATGGTCTTTGGAGGCTTGATGTTCCTATTCTCCAAGTCCAAAACCGTTGGTCGTATCGGACAATTTCTAGTCGTTTTAGGCCTCCTTTCACTTCTTCTCACGCCGTGGACTATTCCCTTTTCCCCGTCGAGTAGTTTTGGCCATTTTATTGGAAGTATTTTGGGGCCAACTGCTCTCCTTACAGTTGGCCTGTATAATCTCGCCTTCTCAGGAAATGTTCCAGTCGGTCGCCTTTCAAATTCGGAGCGCCGTAGTGGAGTCCTAATGATTGTACTCGCAGTTATTTGGTTTGAGGGTATGCACTGGTGGATTTTGACACCTACTTATCCAAACGAGGTCAACCATTATTGGTTCATTTTCTGGGCTACTACTCTTCTTGTATCAAGTGGGCTCGCTGCTGGTGCAATTTTATTGACGCGACAGGTTGGCGTGAATAGAGCACAAGAACAGCGACTACTAGCATTATTGCTAGTCATGCTGCTGATTCTAGTCCTGCTTGGCTTTGTTGTCGATGGACCTCATGTCAAATCTGAACGTTTTGCGCATGAGGTATGGCTTGCTGGAGCAGATGTTTTTGGCATGCTCGTAGGTTTTAGTATCGCAGTTTTCATGTTTGCCTTTGTCATTGCATTCTATGAGTCACAACTTCCCGAACCAAAACAACTGGCGCCTCCATCTGATGAGGAAATGAAGCATGCTGCTGGAATTCTATCTGCCCATGTTATGGGGGGTGACGACGATGAATGATGATACACCTCAAGCAAGCTTTTTGTCACTTTTAGTGGGCTTCCTTTTATTCCCATTGGGGATTTGTGCTATCGCTCTTGCTATGCATGATGATATTACAAATGGTACTTTCAAACGATTCGCGAATTCCTTGATCACATCTTATACCATCGCTTCGTTTTTACTTCTCTTTTCGCTCTTCATTTACGGAGATAAACGAAAACGTCCAGTTGCCCCCCTTGTAGGAATGTTGGGCGCAGCATTAGTTGGAGTAATGATTTCCTTCATACTTCTGTCCCAAGGCGATATGCTCATGGAGGCAAACGGCTCCACACGGGCACAGGCGCTTTCTAATATTATTCGCTTCTCAACAACACTCATTG
>DASCRS010000094.1:0-4051 GCA_034402455.1 Candidatus Poseidonia sp.
GTGAAGCAAGCAGAGATTATGGCAGATATTAGGGAGCGTTTCTCTCTTCCCATCGATGAAGACTTTGTTTTGGCCGATTACCCAACACTCAACCACATGATGGGTTATATCCAAAAAATGCAAGGGGGAACTGTCATCCAAAATGCGCCAGTACCTTCTTCTGAAGTAAAACCCTCTTCCCCCGCACCTACCGTTGCTGATACACCTGCCGTAGAAGCAGCCGCAGCCGCAGGTTCAAATCCAGAAATTGAAGCAGTTCTTGTTGAAGTTGTTGTTGAACACACAGGATACCCAGCCGATTTCATTGAGATGGACCAAGATTTGGAAGGTGAACTTGGTATTGATACTGTGAAGCAAGCCGAAATTATGGGAGAAATACGAGAACGATTTTCTCTTCCAGTAGACGAGGACTTTGTTCTTTCAGACCACCCGACACTCAACCATTTCACTGATTACATTCTCAAAATGACTGGAGGAGCATCAACGACCTCAACCCCACCAGAAGAGGTCGTAATTGATTCAGCGGCTGAGGTCAAGCCAGAATCATTTGCCTTCAAAGGAACCCGTAGGTGGCAAGTTGAGGTAGAGGATTGTCAAGGAACCGAAGAACTGCTTTCCATTGATGGAAGCGTTGTTGTAACCGATGATGGTTGGGGTATTGCTGAGGCATTCTGTCAACGTATGGATGCACGAGGACTCCACGCGGTCCGTGTAGGATTTGAAAGTCGGATAAGAGACCCATCGGTTCTCGATGAAGGTGGCCGGACGGTATACCGTGCAGACCCAGAGCAACCCGAACACATGGCGTGGATATGTGAGCAACTCAGGGCCACCGCAATCGGGGCAGTGGTTCACATGGCGCCGATGAAGATTGCTTCAGCACAATGGGAGGAAGATACCATTCCTTCCTCACAAATTGCTCTCGCTGGAAACGGTTGGTTTTCGCTATTGAAAGAATTGAACCATCATATATCTGATCAAAAGCCAGCGATTATTGCTTCCATCACCGCAATGGATGGAAGGCACGGAAACATTGGTGAGCGCTTCAATTCAATTCAATGTGCGGCTTCTGGTGTGACAAAATCTTACGCCTTTGAGCGTCCAGACTTGCGATGCAGAGCCATTGATTTGCACCCAGATCTTCTATTTGAAGAAGATAAGGCGGCAAAGTGGATTGAGCATGACATATTTGCTCTTGGTGGAGAAGTTGAGGTCGGATTAGACCGAGATGGTCGTCGTTGGGCCCTCGTTGCATTTGCAGAAGACCTTGTTGAAGATGCTCAACCTCTTACAAATGAAGACACATGGCTCGTTTCTGGTGGTGGTTCTGGAGTTACTGCAGCATCGGTTATCGGAGTAGCAAAATCAAGCCCAAAGGCTGGGGCGCACTTTGTTCTGCTTGGGCGTTCGTCGTTAATTGAGACAACTGAGGGTTGGGTTAAGTGGGATGAGAAGCAACTCGCTGAAGAGAAGAATGCTCTGCGAGAGAGATTGGTTGAAGCTGCTGATAGCGGCAAAGTCACCATGGTTGAGTGGAATAACGCATGGCAGAAATTTACGCGAAGTAGAGATGTTTACATCACCATTGATACCATTCAAAAGACTGGTAATACGGCCGAATACCGTTCAGTGAATGTGATGGACTACGGCTCCCTTGAATCTCTTGGTAAGAACCTAGGAAGGCCAATCACAGGTATCATTCATGGTGCTGGTTTAGAAGATTCAAAACTCGTGGGCGATAAATCTCACGAGATATTTGACAGAGTTACCCGCGTGAAAGTTGACGGTTGGAGGGCCCTTATGGGGGCCGTTCAGGCATCGGGCCGAGAGTATCCACTCTTCGCATCTTGCTTTACCAGTGTGGCGGGCCGATTCGGAAATGGTGGCCAAACGGATTACGCTGCTGCAAATTCAGTTCTTGACGCCGAGATGGCTCGGCTTACTGCCAGTTCTTCATGTCGTGCGGTCGCTATTGGATGGACTGGGTGGCGTGATGTTGGAATGGCAACTCGCGGGTCAATTGAAGCGGTATTTGAAGCAGCAGGCATCGAAACACTCGCAGTTGAGGACGGCGTGCGAATCTTCGTTGACGAAGCGCTTAGAGGTGGGAAGCGTAGAGTTCTCGGTTGTGGCTCACTTGGAATGATGGACCGTTTTGATTCGTTCCGCGAGGCTCCGTTAAAATTGCCCCCAGGAATGGCAGCGACGATTGCAGACCCTTCTCGATTCCCATTTATTGACAAGGTACTGAATCTTGACGATGGAACATCCATGACCACACAGAGTACGCTTTCGGTAGAGGACCACCCCTTCCTTGCTGACCACGCCATTGACGGGGTGCCTTATCATCCTGGAGTTATGGCTTTGGAAATGTTTGCACAAAGTTCGCTTCTCCTTCGTCCTTCAACATGTTTGGCTGGTTTTGAAGAAGTTACCTTCGGTCTTCCAATTAAACTTCTCAAGGGACCAATGGTTGTTCGTGTTGTATCACAAGTTGAACGCCAAGATGGTGATATCACTCGGGTCCGTTGTTCTCTTGTTTCGGACCTTACTAATTCCAAAGGTGAGATTTTCGGTGAGAGAGAACATCACACTGCTACGGTTCGCCTTGTGGAAAAGTGTGATGACCTCTGCCCGTTCCTTGAGCGAGAGGTAAATGACCTTCCTGACATCGGCATACCGCCCTCAGGAGAATTGCTTCAGAACCCCGAATTCATCTATCTAAGATACTTTCACGGGCCACGCTTCCAATCACACGGTGGAGTGTTGAGGGGTGTTGGAGATGCGGATATGCCAGGAATTGATGGACGTGCATTGATGCGACATCAACTTCCTGAAACGGACCAATTCTCAATAGAGAAAGATAACGAAGTTGTTCTGCTTGAGGCGCTCCCAATGTTGATTGAGGCTGGCTTTCAGAATGCAGGGTTGGTTGCTATGGAATCAAAAGGCTTCAGCAGCTTGCCAATTGGGATCACTTGGTCGACGATGCTACGGGTTCCAGAAAGCGATGAAACACTGCGTCTAAGGAGCATTCAAACCTCTTCTGATGATGATGGCGTTACTGTTCATGACGTAGTAATTGTTGGAGATGATGATGCCCCAGTACTAGCAATGAAGGGATTGCGATTGAAGGCAATGGCTCCTGTTGCAGAAGATCAGAAAGTAGAGTTTGAACGTTGATTGGTGAGCGCATGGAACGCCATATTCTCGAATTAACCCCTCCTTCGCTGATTTCAGAATCTATTATTGCTTATTGTATGCCTGTTCATCGTTTTGAACTCCATGAAGTGCCTCTGGCCGATGCCGATGAAGTTGCTACATTTGTCACAGAAAAGCGATACAACGAACATATGAGCGGACGTTGGCTATTGGGTTATGCTCTCAAGATGTGGGGCGTTGAACATCTAGATTCTCTCCATGTTTTGAGAAATGAAGAACGGGCACCACGTGTAGCATATGTGCAAGGCATGTGGCTAAACACCCCGCTCCCTTCCCTATCAATCTCGCACAGTGCAGGCTATGTTTTTGTTGCCCTCACACAATCAGATTGGGAAATTGGTATTGATGCAGAACCCGCTCAACGTTTACTCGCACCAAATGCGTTTGATATGATGTCATCAGGGGGCGAACTCGACCAACTTCGCAAACAGCCCAATGCATCCATGATGCTTTGGACTGGAAAGGAAGCGGTACAGAAAGCGATGCGTAAAGGGATGCACCTGAATCCCCGTGAAATCAAAGTTTCAATTGGAGAGCAAGAACAGAATATTTCAATTGAAAATTTAAAAATTCAATTGGTAAGTTGGATAGAAAATGACTATCAATTGGGCCTCGCAATCTGCCCCAAATCAGGGGAGATGTTTACCGCAGAAGAACGATTGCTTGAGATGACTCGTTCCGCGATGAACAAGCAACCCGATTGGGGTGTTGGTTGCAAAACGAACCGTAATAATGTCTGAATTTTAATTCCAGAGCCTGCTTGATTCCCACGGCAAGCCAAGGGCAATGCCCATTTCAGTAAGAATGACGAAATTGAAGATAATATAGA
>DASCRS010000095.1:0-5072 GCA_034402455.1 Candidatus Poseidonia sp.
CAGGCAATGAGTGTATCAGACCATGTACGTTCAACAGCGATAATGTCGTACCTTGCAAGTGAGTCGTGAACCAAAATAGCACATATTGCAGTAATTTGTAAAAGAACAATGACTCTTATTTTCATTAACTGGGTCATGACCTTCAGCAACCCTGGATAGGGGTGTTCATCGATTAACGGGGCTGATTTGGAAGTCACTCTTGTTCAACTCCAATTGATTCAGGAACCACATAAGAACGTGCGAAACTAAAAGAAAATGTAGCAAATATTGCGGACAAAAACGCAGCAACTCCAACGATTAAGTGGATGAGAGAAAGCCATTCAGGGAATTCTCCAATCTTTGCGAAAACAATGTACGAGCCCCCAACCATGATGTTTAACATCCAAAGTCCAGTAGTTATTTCTCCAAAACGAGTCAATTCATTAGCCCCTTGAACGCCTTGTGCTGAAACCCTGAGGTTTGATACTCCGATTACAAGAACTAAACCAACGACAACTGCACCAATTCTGTGAATCATTTGAATGAAAATCCCAGGGCTATCAAGGGATGGTAGGAATGTACCTTGGCACTTTGGCCACCCATTTGGGAAACCAACTGAACAGCTTTGGTTATACTGTCCACCAGCAGATGATGAAACCCATGCGCCCAAAACCAAGAGAACTCCTACTGCTCCAGCCATAGCATTCATTCTTCTCATATGTTGTTCTGTATAAGTCTCTGGAGCATTCAAGAAATTCCAAGATGCGCCCTCTGAAATTTTCATTGACATGTATTGCCATAGTAATCCAGCGGCAAAGATGCTCGCAAGTGAAAGATGCAACGCAACAGTCCAATCTGCATTGTCAAAACGAACGGTGACATATCCTGCAATGGCCTGAACGGTCAGCAATACGAGAGAAAATAGCGACATTTTGTAAACAAAATCACCATAGATTTCGCTTCGTTTTTTGCTCACAAATACATTGGCGATGATTGGTAAGGCGATGATCCCGACGAGTAAACGATGGAACCACTCAACAAAAATTTGGAATGTTGTGTATCGGTGGTCATCTCCCCGTGAATCTATTTGGTCTGGATTAGTATCCCAATAATCTCCTTGCTCCGCCTCGGATATATCAAAATGCCAAGTGCCAAAACATGTTGGCCATTCAGGACAAGACTCGCCCGCATCGTTGATTCGGATACTCCCTCCGACCGCAATAATGAGAAGAGCCATGATGAACATCATCAACGGCAGGGTGGACGGGCGTCGCCACCAAGGCAGTTCCATGCTGAGGCGTGGTAGGAGACCCCTTTTGAACAAATGCCTCCACCCCTGTGCATGGGTTGGCGGTTTCTCGTTTCTTTTCTGCTCGCCGCTACTGTGATTTTTCCGATTCTACCAGCAGACGGTTATCAAAGTGGAAACGAGGGTGAGGAATATGGCACCATCCTAGATGTACGAACCTTCTCAGCCTCATGCTTACTCAATGAAACATGCGAGATTCAACAACCAAATAACCTAATTGAATATTATAGTGCTGACTGGTGTGAACCATGTGCTCAGGTTTCGCAACAGGTAAACACGCTCAATAATTCTGATGTTCTGATTATCCAACATCATCCATCAAATCAAGATGCCACATTTTTGTCCGCATCGAAACTACGATTTGACCTAGAATTCCGTTTACTGTTCTATCCATCAATTGTTGTAGACGGAAAATTTCTTCTCACTGGTACTCGCCAAGCAATGGACTTGAACGAAACCCTAGACAACTCCACGAAAAACTTCAGCGGCCTTGAATCGTTGAGCGTCTCCAACGCCACAATGGAATGGAATTCATCAAACGGGACAGTCATTCGAGTATGGTATGTAGAGCCAACGGCCCACACATCAGAAAACCGTATTCATCCTTATCTAGCCCATCAATCATGGGAGTTTAACTCTACATTTACAACTCATAATTTCAGTCAATTTGAAGGCGATGAAAATGGAACATTTGTGGTGGTGCTAGAGCGACCTGGGATACGACAACTTACCACTCCTGATACCCCTACTGGGCGTATGGAAGTGAGCGACCAAAATGACTCGCCCGTTTCAACAACTCCCGTCAACCCAAAAATTGTAGCAGGAGTGGCTGCATTAGGCCTCCTCATTTTGCTTATTCCTGCTTTGATTATGCAACTTAATCTCATGAAAGAGCCTGTAAAGAGCTCTTCATTTGAGGATGAGTAACTGCAAGGGTTTGAGGTAGGTTCAAAAAGAGTCGGCCTGTCGGCGAAGTGCGACTTTACTCGCAGGTGTACAAAAATGGTCAAGCCAGCAAGACTCCACACACGATTTGAACGAGCCAGAATTATTGGTGCACGAGCACTCCAAATTGGAATGGGCGCCCCTCTTTACGCTACTGAAGAAGTCCTTCGCCAAGAGTTCAAAGATGAACTTATTTCCCTTTACGGCCTTGAAGAAGCATCCGCTCGTTTCGTTCTGGACCCGCTAAAGATTGCTCTTTACGAATACGAGAATCATTTGATTCCTATTGACATTGACCCTCACGAATGAGTTGGTCATGAAGAAGAAAAGCCGTAGAATTCGGTGTTAGCCAAACTTGGCAAATCATCTCTCTTGACAAGCATGGTTCGCACAGCCCACAAATCAACAAAGATGCGGTACTTTGTCGTAGCATCGAGATAATCCACGCCGCTCGAACCCCCAGTCCCCATTCTTCTACCGATCATTCGCTCAACCATCCGAGCATGATAGGTCCTAAACAGGAGCATTGATTCCTCGAGTTCAACGAAACAATCAATGAGTTTGCGTGGCCAAGCCAACAAAGGTAAATCACGGTATGATTCAATAAATAAAAGCCCAGCTCGTGAACGGTTAACGTCACCGTCCTCATTCATCAAGAAAGCACGCGCTCCGTGAATACCAGACTCTATTCTTGGACGAATCGTTGCTTCATCCCCATGTCCGATTGAAATCATATGCTTGATCACGGTTTCACCGTGATTCTGCATGGATTCTAGATGGCCATTTATGTATTCAAGAACTGCGGCATTGTCCCCTTCATCTCCAGGAGATGAGCCGTGAATTGGAGTCCTTCCAAGCCATGAGATGAGAGCATCATTGAGTGAAGGTAGGGAATGGGTCAACTGGAAATCTTTGAGTACTGAAGTCGAAACTTTACCTTCTCCTGCTAGTTTTTCCATGTGCGCAAGAGGATCCATGCCTCCCATTCTCTGTTCATTATCAAGGCCGAGCAAAACCTCCATCTCTCTCATTTGCCATGATTCAAAACCTGAAGAAGTCCCAAGTCGGTCTCGGAAACCGAGGAAATCTTGCGGAGTGAGGGTTTCCATGACTTTCCATTGATTGGTGAGAAGATGGAAAATTTCTGAAACTCGTTCAAGGTGGTGAACTAACTTTGGGACTGTAACCTCTTCCACACGGTCGGAAATCATGAGGTCGCGTGCCTCTTTCAACTCGCGTAAAACAAGTTTGAACCATAATTCAAAGGCTTGGTGTACGACAATGAAATGCATTTCGTCGTTTGAGGGTGCAGGAGCATATCCTTTTGGACCAGATTGCAAATTGAGGAGAGATTCCAACTGCAAATATCCTCCGTATGTCATTCGGACTGATGGCGCTTCTTCTCCCATGACCATATGTAGCCAAACATACCACATGAACCCTTCACCCACTTCTGTTGAGAAACAAGTTGGCTAACAAATTCCGGCGAGAGAAAATTTGGCATTTCTTTTTAGCGAAATCAAAAAATCAGCATAACCCTCATAGAGCGAATACTAAACCCCTCGACATGGGCGTAGATTTCGAGGCAGTACGGACTTGGCTCGCGGGCTATGATTCAACCCAAATTACAATCGGTGTTGTTGCCTCTCATTCATCACTGCAAATCCTTCACGGTGCACGTCAAGAAGGGTTTCGTACCCTTGGCATAGCTGTCGGGGAAAATCGACGCCGATTTTACAAAGCATTCCCTGGAGCTGAACCTGATGAATGGCTCATGCTTGATGACTATCGTGAAATGCTAGACCATGCAGAATGGTTCCGTTCAAAAAATGTCATCATCATCCCTCATGGTTCACTCGTTGAATATCTAGGAGCAACAAATTTTAGGAATTTGGAAGTACCGACATTTGGCAATCGCAATATCTTGCACTGGGAAAGTAGTAGGGAACTCCAACGTGATTGGCTGGAGAAAGGAGGTTGTACGATGCCGAGTGTCATTGAAGACCCACACAATATTGACGGGCCTGTTATTGTAAAGTATGCAGGAGCAAAGGGTGGTCGTGGTTATTTTATTGCGCGAGACTACAGGGATTTTAGAAGAAATGTTGACATTGAAGAAGAATTTACCATCCAAGAATATGTTTTGGGATGCAGATATTATCTCCATTTCTTCTTTGACCCCACTGCCGAAGATGGTTATCAGGTTCAAGGTCGTGGAAAATATGCTGGGAAAAATCTTGGGCGTTTAGAACTCCTTTCCATGGACCGCAGAGATGAAAGCAATGTTGATGAGTTTTACAAACTTGGAAGTCTAAGAGATTTGAGAGAAATGGCACTTGAACCCTCTTTTGTGGTAACAGGGAACCAACCTGTTGTAATCCGTGAATCACTCTTACCTCGGGCTTTTGAAATGGCTGAAGGAACCGTTGCTGCCTCATTCAACCTTGAAAAGGACTCAAGAGGGATGCTGGGGCCATTTTGCTTGGAGACCATCGTTACCGACCAGTTGGAGTTCAAGGTATTCGAAATAAGCGCTCGAATAGTCGCTGGCTCAAACCCTTTCGTGGGAGGATCACCTTATTCGGACATCAACGAGAAATTCATGTCAACAGGAAGGCGTATAGCGCGCTCAATCCGTAATGCACTCAATACAGAGCGCCTTGAGGATATTATTTCCTAATTCATTCTTCGGAATCGGCGCCCGCAAGAGAATCAAGGTCTGGTGCACTAGGTAAATCATCAGATAATAATTCATCATTTGATTCCTCTTCTGCATCTGCGGATGCCTTTTCATCATCCTCAGTAATGGATTCCTCTTCTGCATCTGCGGATAACTTTT
>DASCRS010000096.1:0-4361 GCA_034402455.1 Candidatus Poseidonia sp.
CGGCCTTCATGATTGGTGCGGGCCTCACCGAGTACTACTCCTCCGCTACCGGCGACGACAAACGGGTCATCAGAAGGTTGGGCCATGATAGGTGGGGGGATTAGCCTCATATCAGCCCACCCCAAGACATCGTTATGGCGGAACATCACGAGATGACGCTAACATGGACTGGCGCCCCTGTCATAGCCAACCAATTGGCGCGGCTTGCTGAGGCTCATTCATGTGAAATTAGCACCACAGAAAGCGATGATGTGGTAGTCCTTACAGTCATTGTTGCTGATGAGGATTTGCAGCGCCTCCGCGATACCGTTGATGCTTTACTCGTCTCTTTTGACGCCGTAGAAAGCGATGATTCGTGAGGCGGAAGTTGTGGTTGATGTTCTTCTAATAGACGCGAAGTGTGTTCTTTGCAATCGTCTTGCTAAATTTCTAAAGAAGAGGCTGTCCCGGCGGGCTAAACTTGAGATTTATGGAATCGATTCGGATGAAGGGTGTTTGATTGTCGATGGGCTTTCTCCGTCGCTCCAGGATGTTGATTCAATGTATCTTATTCGCGCTGGACGACCTTATATTCGTTCGGCAGCAAGCGTTCGTCTATTGCTTTACATGCGCTGGTATTACACTCTTTGGTACCCATTGGCATGGCTCTTCCCTTTACCATTGAGGGATGGCATCTATCGTCTTGTTTCTCGGTATCGCCATCGGTTATTTGGTGAATAGACAATTAGAATTCTAAATCCAAGACCACTGGAGCGTGGTCTGAAATGTCAAGTCCTCCTTGACGGACGATGAAACAATCTTTCAGAGCGCGTGTCGCTACATCATTCAATAGAAAGTAATCTATTCTCCAGCCTCGGTCTTTAGCACGCGCTTGTCCTCGATTAGACCACCACGAGTAGGTCTTGTTACCTTCGCCCACGATGTGGCGAAATGCATCCGTCCAGCCGTCATTGAGTAAATCAGTGAACCAATCTCGTTCCTGAGGGAGAAAACCAGAAGATTTCGCATTTCCTTTTGGATTCCAGATGTCGTCCTCGGTATGAGCAATATTCAGGTCACCACAGACAATAACAGGGCGGTCGTCTTTGAGGTAGGGGAGGAGAAGGGTGCGCCATTGTTCCATCCACTGTTCCTTGAATTGTTGCCTCTCCTCCTTGTTTGAACCACTTGGCAAATAGGTGTTTATGCAAATCATTCCATCAAGTTCACAGACCAAAACGCGCCCTTCGCTATCTAATGGGTCCATACTTCCGCCATGACCCCTCTGAAGTACTGTGTGGGATTGTTTGGAAGCGGTGGCGACTCCGGAGTAGCCCTTCTTTTCAGCGGGGTGGAGTGTGACCTGCCATCCCTTGGGCCATGCCCAGTTTTTGGGAAGTTGTTCCTCAAGAGTGCGCGTTTCTTGGAGCATTGTTACATCTGCATCAAGGTCCTCAAAATAAGAGTCAATTCCTTTGCGGATGGCGGCTCGTAAACCGTTCACATTCCATGATACAAAGCGCATAAATCATCGGGAGTGCCGAAGGTGAATAAGGCTTCAATTCAAAGTGGATGAAACGCCTTGGCCTGCAGCTTTTCCAGTTTGTGCGGCTCCGTCAGACAGGGCATAGTCACTTGCTACCCATTCTCCAGCGAGGAGGATGCCTTGTTCGCATAAAGCGTCATATCTTGGCTTCTGCCCAACGGTTTGAACGGTTATGGTGCGCTGCTGGCGTTCGTGAATGATGTGCTTACGCCACCCTGGTGCGTGGTCATCTAGGGCGTTGTTGAGGCGCTCAAGGCGGGCCTCGTGGGATTCTCCCGTCCTTTCAAAAGCCACTGATGAGAGAAGAGAGCCTCCCAATTTTAGACGCGGTTGGATATTTCCATAATCCAAAATAACGACCCCTTGTTCACCATCGATTATTCCGTGTCGTTGGCTGAGGGGGCGCGAGGTGAGTGCAACGTCCACAGTGCTTGCGAGAACTGGTTGGAGGTTTGGTTCATCGTCCTGCCAGAGAGGTGAAAGCAATTTTCTAGCCTTCTTCCATCCACATGCGATGATGATGATATCTGTTTCAAGCTCACGGGCATCAGCAAGACGGACGCGCCCCTTCTCCACCGCAACAACATCGCATCCTGCTTCAATCAAAACCCCTACTTCATCCAAAGCCGAAGCCAAACGCCCAACAACTCCTGACCACCCCTCGCCAATGACGCATAGTTTTCCTTTTAGGAGAGTTTGAAATCTATCTTCGCCTTGAGGTGTTGCCCCCATATCACTCAGTAATCGCGCCCCAAATACTGCCGCATGGGCTTGATTGTCCCCTTTGAGAACCCGGCGTAATATGGCCGCCTGTTTCACGTTTCCTCGCGGCCGAAGCGGGCCTATACCGACTACATGAAGGCGGTCAATTCGCACATTTCCGAGGACCATTTTCAACCGGCTGACTTTTTTCGTAATCTTTGCGAGTGGGCCTTTTGAATGCAGCAAATGGGGGCCGAATCCAAACGGAATTCCATCCAAAGATTCTGAAGTGCCGCGACCGCCCACGCGGTCACTACGATCGAGAATGACCACATGGTGGCCTGCTGTAGTCGCGTAAAGAGCGGCCGTTAGTCCAGAAAGGCCTGCTCCTATTACTGTGACGCGGGCCATAATGGGGCCTTGGGGTCGTAAATGAAAAGATGTGCGTTCAAGGGTTGGCTTGAAGTGAAGGTTCACGCTCCGCTATTCATGGCCGCTGACCAATCTGTGCCCCACGACCGCGGCCATGAATTGTGGACGGCCGAGGGTGGCGCAAGCCGTAAATTGCTTGCAAGCATTGACCGGTGGACAAATGCCATGGTCGGAGACGACGGTATTGACATGCCCCTCTCAAGCAATTCCGAACAGATGGATGCAACTATTGTTGCACGAGAAGACGGCTTGATTGTTGGCTGTGCTGCTGTTGATTACATGATTCAAATTTGGGCTCCGTCCGTGCGCATTTCCTGGTTTGCAGGAGATGGTAAGCGGGTCTCAGAAGGAGATGAAATCGCGAACCTTTCTGGAGACAAGGATAGCCTTCTTGTCATTGAGCGGCCAATTCTCAATATGCTGGGGCAACTTTCTGGAATTGCTACTAATGCAAAGCGCTGGTCGGCCATTGCTCCAAAGCAAATCGCATGCACTCGAAAGACGGTTTGGGGGCTTCTGGACAAATGGGCAGTTCATATGGGTGGAGGATTATCTCATCGTTTGTCAAAAACAGATGCGATGATGATTAAAGAAAATAACCTCGCAAGTATGCACCAGGAATTAGATTCTCACGAGCATCGTTTGGTTGCCTTTTTGCAAAGCGTAGATCCCTCAGAAGTCGGAGCGTTTCTTGAAGTTGAAGTCCGCACTGAAAAAGAAGCAATGATGGCGGCAATGGTTTGGGCTCAGCGCCGTGAAGAAGGGGTTGACCGACTTGTCATTATGTTGGATAACTTCACTCCTGAGTTGTGTAAATCGGTATCGGAGCAATTGATTGACCAGGAGCTCCGTCAGCATGTCGTATTAGAGGCAAGTGGTGGCATTACCTTTAGCAGCCTAAAATCCTGGAGGGAATGCGGGCTTGATGTGGTTTCAACCAGTGCTATCAATCGGGGTGTTAAACCGTTGGACATTAGCATGCTCGCTCAAGGTTTGTGAGGAAATCACATGAAGAAAATTGCCACAGACCCTAGTCATCCTCGCTATAAATCGTTAATGGCACGGAAATTAATGACCAAGGCGGCTGCTGAGGGATTACTTGCAGATTCTGCTCTTATTGCCCATGGACGAGGAGAGGCTTTTGACTATCTCTTGGATGAACGAACCTGTGATGCGGCTAGAAAATCAATTAAAGAAATTGCAGGAAAATTGCAGAAAGCAAATAGACCAATCATATCAGTGAATGGAAATGCGGTCGCACTTGCAGCGGACAATTTAATTCGCTGTGCTGCAGCAGTACCATGTGATATTGAGGTCAACATATACTATCGAACTCCTGAAAGAATGGAGGCGCTTATCAATAAATTGAATCATAGGAAGGAAATTTTGTCCCGTGAACCTGGTCCAGATGGCTGGTCGGAAAAAATAGAGGGTGTTCAAATATTGGGACGTGAGCCAGATGGGAGAATTCCTGGGCTTGAAGGGCCCCGTGCTGAATGTTGTACAAAGGGAATTATCCAATCTGATGTAATTCTAGTCCCACTCGAAGACGGCGATAGATGTGAGGCACTTGTTGCGATGGGGAAAACTGTCTGTGCCATCGACTTGAATCCCTTGTCACGAACTGCAAAAAAGGCGACCATCACTATTGTTGATGAACTCACTCGTTGTTTGCCGCTGCTTTTTGATGACTTGAGTGGTG
>DASCRS010000097.1:0-4273 GCA_034402455.1 Candidatus Poseidonia sp.
ACGCCTTATTTCATCATCATCCATAATATCATCATGTACGAGAGTAAAGTTGTGAACAGTTTCTATTGCAGCACCAATGTCGAGAAGACCTGAATGTGTGTCTCCTACAGCCTTTGCTACAAGCCAAGGCAAAGTCGCACGCATTCGCTTCCCACCACCCTCGATTAAATGCATCATAGCATCTCCAAGTCTTGGATGTCTAGAGGCTCGTAAACTTGCCTCAATACGTTGTTCAACAAGAGGCCTAACTTCTTCAATTGAGGTTAGCAAATCAGCACCTAATGCATCGGGAAGCATATGACTAACATCACCCATATCGTGAATCATTTCATCGCTTAGAGATTCAAGACTTTCCTTGTCACCGATAGCAGCCCACCAATGGGGATTCATCACTCGTGCAGCAATGCATCGAAACCATGGAGCTATTGCTTCATTAGCAGGCCTTTCTTCAAGAAGCATCATCTCCAATTGATCTTGGTCAACCCACATGATTTCAGATACTTCATTGGGATTTGGGTGGACTTCTACATCGGCTTGAATAACCAAAATATGATCAACTTCTCGCTCAATCCATTCTTGGTTCATTCGGGATGAGTAGCGCATTTTTGTCATAAAAACAAAATCATCCATGGAAATAGATTCTGGAGAAATACCTAATTCCTGTTCCAATTTTCGTACAGCGGCTCGTTTAACACCCATTGCATTTTTTTCATCCATTTCTTCATCACTGTGAAGGGGATGAGAGCAGCAAGAATTGGCCCACACTCCAGGGAAAGTCACTTTGTCCATAGAACGATGTTGAAGGAGCAATTCCTTATTGGAATTAAACAGCAGTACGCTGAATGCTCGGTGCAATGAACCGACTCCAGAATGAGCATCAAGTTTAGAAATAGGTCCAATGACTTGGTCCATCTCAGAAACCTGAATTACCGCTTCTGACATCAATATTGCCTGATTTTCGTCTTCAGAAACCAAATTTTCTCTTTGAGTTTCATCCAGAGTTAATGTGGGGACGTCCTCAATACCATAGCCTGACATGCCGTCTCCTCAAACATGGTGAGCGCGGTCGCTAAATGAAGAGTTCTCTAAGTATAATTGGTTCTAAATCCTCAGTTTTAGGGTAGTACCCCGAACAGGATTGCCTTTACATGCATCTAGAACCCTGTTTGCCTCTTCTCCGTTTACCATGATGACTTCGATTCCATGGGAGGCGACATGAAAACCTCGTTTTACTTTGAGTCCAATGCCGCCAGTGACATCAATGGCGGATTCGTGTTCACCCTCAAACGCATCTTCAGGTAAGAGATTCTCTATGAGGTCGTTTGGACCTGCTTGAGAAGGTGGAACCGCCAATACACCATCAACGCCACCGATTGCAAAGACTAAACGAGATACATCAGGAATCTCAACAGCAAGACGGGCCACTAGGTCATCGCCCGAAAGAATACCAAATTCCTGTTTGCCTTCGCATGGGACTACATCGCCAAATGTTACCATTGTAATTCCCTTTGGGGCACTGATGAAAAATTCCAATGACCCCTCAAAATGTTGTCCAATACCTTTCACCCATTCATGAGGCGGTAGAGATACAGCGGATATGTCAAGTTTAGTTAATGCATTCATAATGTGCTGGTTCAATTCCAACATGTCATTGCGCACCTCTACAATCGCTTCGTCTTGAGTAAGAGCTCCTAAATTACGAGATTGAACATCATCAAGACGGCCTTCAGCGAGGCGATATTTTTTCGCCTTTAAATGACCAAAAGAACCTGCTCCGTGAACCAAGATAACATCAATCCCAGCCAAATTACATTCCAAAACTTGTTGGGCCAATGAATCAATAACGTCAAGTTTGGCCTGCTTGAGTTCGTCTTTTTTGGTGATGAGTCCTCCCCCCCACTTAATGACAACCCGCTCTCGCATGACAGGGCTAGGTTTGTTTGCTCCATGAGATTACCGCAAGTGTTGAGTTGATTCCAAGCATTCATGAGGCAAGGCAGATGAGCGGTTGGTATGGCGGACGAACCGAATGTGGATGAATTCATGCGACACCTCCAAGTTTGTATTGAGGAAGCCCGAACGATCGCTGATGGCAAGGAGCGTGAAAACCGATTGTGGCAATTGGAATGTGCATTACAGGAAGCCATCATCTACAAGAATAGGGTCGCTGAATTAAAGAGACATGGTATTGATCCAATTCTCTTGGTTGAGAAAGAAGAACTGGAACAAAAAACCCCTGCGCCGCTCAAGGTAGAGGCGCTAATGACTGGCCATTCGCATTGCAGTTCATGCAATAAGGTACTTGAAAATGACTTGGATTTTTGTCCATCTTGTGGTCAAAAAAAGGATTGATTCATTCTTCTTCTTCCTCTTGCTCCCACTGGGCAACAATTTCGAGGACAAGCGGGTCTTCAGCCTCAACTTGGTAGAGGTATTCTCCAGGAACTTCGTCAGTCAAAAAGACAGTTTTACCAGCACGGTAGATGGTATGTCCATCAGCAATCGCTCGCGCAGTGTCCACTTCAAGAATTGCAGGGCGATGGATGTGAACATGTCCTGCTTCCATGGCGTTTGGAATTGTTCGGGATAAATGGACATTCTTTCGGTCACCTGCTGTCAAGCCAAATTCAAGTAATGTCTCAACATCATCAGGAGAACAAGGGAAATACAGCCCCTCTGGGATATCGTCTGTTGGAAGGTCGAGGTCAATTTCAATTGAGTGAGCATATGTGGCACGAATCATACCATTTTCAACTTGATACCGTCCCTTGTCATCTGCATTGGAAATTGCTTCGAAATGCCAAGCACGAAGCCAATGATAGTGGCGCCGTTGGTTCGCAATGGCTTCGGAGAGTTCACGAGCATTGACCCAGCCATTGATGTCCATTTCAACATTAAACTTCTCAGGAGCATGGCGAAGAACGAGAGCGAGCATTCGCCCGATAGAGTTAGATTCTTTGTCACTCATGATGAATTTTCCTTCGTCGTTACAAACTGCACAGTTGGTTCCTGAAAAATGTCCATGGCTTCGGCATTGGCGTAGCATATTGTACATGCGGGAGAGACCTGTTCAAGAACCCTGCGGGAAAGATACCAACTTAATTTCGGAACTTCCTTTTTTCGTAAACTTCCAGCGTGTGTATGAAATGCCGCCACTGTTTCCCCTTGATTATGGTTGATGTGGCTGTGGTCGGTGCGGGTCAAACAAAGTATGGAAATCATCCTCTTGGCCTCAAAGGAATGTGGGCAGAGGCTGCATTGGCAGCCTTTGAAAGCGTTGATGGAGATTTCACACCTTCTCAAATCGATGAAGCATTTATCGGAAGTATTGCTTTTGGCGGTTCCCAGTTGGGCAATACAGCAGCACTTCTAACCGAGCATTCTGCAATGGAAGGCGTACCAGTGCGACGTGTTGAAAATGCGTGCGCATCATCTGGATTCGCCTTTAGAGATGCATGGATGGCCATCAAGAGCGGTCAGGCTGATATTGTCGTTGCTGGTGGAATTGAAAAGATGAATGACCTCACGCCAGAAAGGAAAAGGTTCTGGCTTGGTGTTTCAGGAGATACAGAATGGGAGCGTCTAGCAGGTTTGACCTTTCCTGGAACTTATGCGCTTATGGCCCGCCGTCATTTTCATGAATTTGGGTCAAATCATGATGACCTCGTTAATATCAGTGTCAAAAATCATGCTCATGGCGCCCTCAATCCTCTAGCTCATATTCAGAAAGAGGTTTCATTTGAGAAAGCAGCTGGTGGATTCATGGTCGCGGACCCACTGACGCTCTACGATTGTTGTCCTACATCAGATGGCGCGTCGTGCGTGATTCTAGCTGCTGACCATGTAGTCCAACAGTTCACAGATACTCCTGTTTGGGTTCGTGGTTCAGGGGCCGCTTCTGACCGACTTGCACTTCATGACCGCCCATCCATAACTCAACTAAAGGCAACTGCTGAGGCCTCTAAGCGTGCTTATCATCAGAGTGGTCTTAACCATGGAGATATTGATATTGCCGAGGTACATGATTGCTTCACCATCGCTGAATTGATGGCAACTGAAGATCTTGGTTTTGCACAAAGAGGTGAAGGTGGTTTGTTCGCCAGTGAGGGGCGAGGAATACTCAACCAAGGAGATGTCACAATCAATTCGAGTGGTGGCCTCAAATCCAAAGGCCACCCATTAGGAGCAACAGGGACTGGACAAGTAGTGGAGGTGTTCAAACAACTCCGAGGACAAGTTGCAAGCGATAGACAAGTTCGGGATGCTGAGACAG
>DASCRS010000098.1:0-6915 GCA_034402455.1 Candidatus Poseidonia sp.
TTTCGAATAATGGTTTCAAATGGAACGATGTTATTCAACGATACTGAAGCCCAAGAGATGGACGATGGGTGGACGCATCTTGAAAACGGAACATATCAACGCTCATGGAATTTTTCATGGACTTCACCCGAAGACAATACGAGCCGTAGTGAATTCATGGTGTTTGGAAATGCTGTTAACGGCAACGGAGAACAAACGGGCGACGGTTGGAATGAGTATTCAATCATCCTTCCAGGAACCGAACACAAAGGCGACCTCGGCAATGTTGAATCTTTTAATGGGCTAGGTGCATTTGACAAAATTCTACTTCTCGTGGGGCTTTGCGCCCTCGTTGGAATGCTTTGGTCAGTTGGACGTTCATAGTCTAATTGACAAACTCGATTTGTCTATTTCTCAGCGCCCTTAGTTGACGATTTTCGGTAGCGCCATGAATTTGGTCACTCTTTACCCCCGTCAAGACTAGCATAACGCGTATCTCATCTGAAAGTGATTCATCCACAGCAGCGCCCCATATGATCTTGGCATTAGGTGAGATTTGTTCTTGAATAATTTGAGCACATCGTTCCGCTTCTCCAAGAGTGAGATTACTACCTCCTACGACATTGATAAGAGCGCCGCGAGCGTCACTCATATCAAGTTCAAGCAATGGTGAGTGCAATGCTTCCATGGTCGCAGCCTCCGCTCTTCCAGGGCCCTTTGCAGCACCTAGTCCAATCATGGCAACACCGCCGCCAGAATTGATGACAGCCTTGAGGTCTTCGAAATCGAGGTTGACCATTCCGTCGGTCGTAAGCAATTCAGTAACGCCAGTAATCGAGCGCACGAGTAATTCATCACCAACTCTAAACGCGCTTGCAATCGGCAAATCCTTCACCCCTTCAATTTCCAATAAGCGTTCGTTGGGTATGACAAGAATGGTATCACAGTGCTCGCGCAACCGCTCTAGGCCCCATTCAGCATTTTGTTTTCGAAGCGACCCTTCGGATTTGAACGGATAGGTTACTACGGCGATGGTCATTGCGCCTTGGGCTTTTGCTAGACGAGCTATATGTCCTGCAGCTCCAGTTCCAGAGCCGCCACCCATGCCTGCTGTAATGATGGCGAGTTGCGTATCATTGGTAATTCTACGGAGTACCATTTCTGATTCAAGCGCAGCGGCTTCACCTTTCGTAGGGTCGCCACCAGCTCCACGGCCCCGAGCAGTTCTTCCGATCAACACCTTTTCTTGGAGAGGTGATTGAAGGAGTGCTTGTGCATCGGTATTGATTGCGTAACCAGTTACATAAGATGATTCAAACAACCCCTCCTCAAAGAGACGATTGATGGCATTACATCCTGCACCACCGGCTCCGTATACACGGATTCGAGGTTGAAGAGATTCAAGCAATGCCCGCAATTCCTCTTCGGAACCTTGGTCGGGAACTTGGTTGTGAGTTACCACACGCTGTTCATCCTCTGATAGTTCAAGCACACGTTCAATCAAATGGCGCATGGGCCTTATCCCCGTTGAAGAGAATTTGAATGTGCCGCCCTCAACAAGGGTCGTCATGGCTGTTTGGAGGACTTAATGAGTTCACCGTTAGTCGCGAAGACCTTCTTCGGTTACTTGGTAAACACACTCGCCATCAGGGAGGTTTGGTGAATCGACCAAGCGAGCGATACGTCGTCCGCCTTTGGCTTTGCGAAGATAGAGGCGGAAGGTGCTTGCGTGGGCGAGAATATGGCCGCCGATCGGTTTGGTCGGATCGCCCCACATTGCATCTGGTTTTGAATGAACTTGATTAGTAACAAGTACCATTGCGTTGTTGATATCAGCGAGTTGTTTCAAATCCTTTAGGTGACTGTTAAGTTTTTGTTGGCGTCGAGCAAGCATGCCTCGTCCAATGAATTCAGCACGGAAGTGGCTTGTGAGTGAATCAACGATGATCATCTTCACATTAAGGCCCTTGCTCATACGCTTTATTTCATCAGCTAGGAGCATTTGATGCGCAGAATTGTATGCACGAGCAACATGAATTCTCGATAGTACATATTCAGGGTCAACACCATGTCCTCGTGCCATTTGTGTAATGCGCTCTGGCCTGAAGGTATCTTCCGTATCAATGTAAAACACATCACCATCCAATCCGCCCTGTTCAAGGGTCATTGTGCAATTAACGGCCAATTGGTGTCCAATTTGCGTCTTGCCACTGCCGAACTCACCGTAGACTTCAACCAGTGCCTGAGTTTCAAACCCACCGCCAAGCAAATCGTCAATTGATTGAACCTTTGATGACAATTTTTGGACCTCACGTCGTCGTTCAAGAAGAGCATCACCTGATACGAAACCACCAATGTTTGCCATTTTCTTTGCTGCACCGATAATTTTGCCAGCGACCGCTTCGCCGAGTTCAGCTTCTTCTGCGAGGTCCGCAGGGGACATCACGGCCAATGCAAGGAGTTCATCAAATCCAGCTTCGCGCAATTTTTCAGCGGTTGCAGGTCCAACACCTGGTAGATCTTCGATGGTGACCTTATCCTCTTCTTCCTCTGGCATTGTATTCTCCTCTTTCGCCTTAGGACTTTCATTCTTTTCAACTTCAATGCTGACTTTTTTCTTACCTTTTGATGCCATTTCTGTTCACTTCCATGCTGAAGGAACAGCCTTCCATATATGAACCAACGATGGACGGCGTGAAATTTTTGCTTCGGTTTTCAAGGAGATGTAAGGCGGCAGGGGGCTCGCAGCCCCTCGTTATTTCACTTTTAGTTCTAATTTAGCAAAGGTAAAAGTGAATTTAATTATTCATCGGAGGTTTCTGCGGAGAATGGATTTGGCTCAGATTCAGTAGGCTCGTAGAGGATTAAGACTGTGTGGGCGATGTCAATGTTTTCATTTCCAGTATCAATTGTTACCTCAAGTGTCCAATCTCCCCCTTCGATATTGTACTGTGAATGCGTCCAAGAGGCATCTTGTCCATCTCCAATTTGTTCGGTGTGGAATGCCTCTTCTTCACCTTCTGGATTGTTTAGGTGCCATGTTACGGTAATGGTGGCGCCAGCGTTGGGAACAACCGAATTGCGATTTGTTATCGTTGAATCTATGCTAATTTTTTCTGGCTTGGGGCAATCACAATCTGGCGTTGTTGCGATGGCCATTGGATTTGGGCTGTCCGTGTTTGTTTGTGTCCATTGTATCTGCTTATCAATGCGAATTTGGAGCGTAATTGTCGCCGTATTGTCGCTTTCATCAATAGCGGTTAGGACAGCTGAAAACATTCCGTGAGTCTGGTAGGTATAGGAAATTTCAGCCTGGTCGTTTGCATTAACGACAACGGTATTGGAGCCGTCATCGTCATCTCCAGGATTATAGCTGAAGGTTTTCATGCTCCCCGCTTTGGAGGTGACGCGAGCAAAATCAAAGGAAAGTTCAACACCACTTTGAGAGAGAACGGCTCCGTTTTGGATAACCTCTTCATTGGCTCCAGAAGTTTCATCATAGTAGACTTCCATGTTGATTGGATTTTCTTCTTCACCCTCTTCACTACTACCGAGACATCCAGATAGCGCACATGTCATTAGCAAAGCAAGCATCAACCAAGGGCGGATTGCATTTGCTCGCATAAGTAAGGGTAAACGCTTCCTGTTCATCAAATCAGTGGAAAATTAACATTTTTGAACAGGAAAGGAAATCGGTGGTTTCAAAACAGTGAACTGTGGCGCAATGGTTAGCGAGGTGGGGTAGTCTGGATATCCCGTCGGGCTCATAACCCGGAGATCGATGGTTCAAATCCATCCCTCGCTACCAATCATCCGTACTGGTAATAGTCGTGCTTTGGCTTGAGATTATCGAGTGCTGATTGCAGGCGTTCATTAGCAGCCTGTTCTCCAGCAAGGATGGCTGATTGCTGTGCTTTGAGTCCTTCCTGGCTTGACATACATTGCTGTGCGTGAGATGGAAGTTGATTGGCCGCCAGAGAGAGGGCGCCGAGGACTTCTTCCAGCAGGATAGGTGGCGCATGTTCAGGATTGAGTTGGAATGTTCCGCTGGTTTGAATGACAGCACCAGCCAAGCCAATCGCTACGAGAAGGCGCTCAACATGTTTCTTGTTGGGCATCATTTGAACCGCAGCGACAGCAGCCGGTAAATGACCTGTTACCAAGGCCTCACATTTAGCGAATGATTTTTTGGCTGCTCCTATTTTTCCTGCTGCTGCAAAAAGACGACCCGCCCTCAGGTGGTCTTCATGTTCGGGTAGCATTGAGGGGACCATTGCAGGTGCGTTCTTTTGGAGAATTTTTTTCAGGTTTTTGCGTTCTTTGTGCATGCGTTTGATAGCCGCCATACTTTGGTCAGCCTTACCTCTAAGCAAATATACATCGCACATCAAACGTAATCCTTTGACAAAGAATATTTGTTGCTGAGGGTCACGTTTTTTATTGGCCATCATCATGTCACAAAACTGAGTTGCCATGACCTCGGACAGTTCCAATCTTCCTTCTTGCATATAACGCTCAATTTGCAGGAGCGTTTGTGAAGGGTCTTGCATACCAAACATAGCAACATGCACTCCTGAGGGTCCTCTCCTATGATGCCTTTCATTTATTGCGCCCCTCATCTCTTTACATACATGAACAAGGAGCAACGGCCATGAGCGAAGGTCCGATTCTAGCGGTCTCAGGCACCCCTGGCGTCGGTAAAACCGAACTTTGCAGTATTCTTGAGAAATCGGGTTTTGTAGTCCTTGACCTCAAAGATATTGCACGTTCTCACAATTGTTTAGGGGATGAAGATCCGCAAGACAGCGCATCACCTATTGACATTCATGCATTAGCAGATGCTTGGAGCCCAGAACATGCTGAAAAGACGGTCATTGACGGCCATCTTTCTCATCTTTTGGAAGTTGACGCCATCGTTTTACTTCGCTGTGAACCTTCAATTCTTGAGCAACGTCTCTCCAAGCGTGGTTATGACAAAAACAAAATCCAGTCCAATGTAGAATGGGAAATGACCGCAGGTCATTGGTCAGAATTGATTGAATTTGAAGTTGATTTACCAGTACTTGAAGCAGATACAACCGCACAGTCGGCCGAAGAATTGGCATCTACCGTTATGGCTTGGCTCGAGAGCGGATTCAAGTACGAATCACTTGAACAAGCAGCCCGTGACGCCATAGATTGGCTCTCATAATCTCATTATCTTCATCTTGCACTCCACAAACCATAACAGGCTCGGGGGGGTGGAAGGAGCATGGCACTTGAGAAATTACGGCGTCGCTGGGAAAGAGCTCTTGGCCCGATGTTGAAGATTGCATCTAATGTATCTCCTATTACCATCACCTGGCTTGCACTTCCGTTCGGTGTTGCAGGAGGACTTCTTGCCATGTATGCTCCTGATGAATCCGCAGGCGGTTGGTGGATGTTTGGGGCTGCTTTGATGATTGGCCTTGCTATGATTTTTGACGGATTGGATGGGTCGTTGGCTCGGGCCAAAGGACAAGTGACGCGCTGGGGGGACTATCTTGACCACACCATTGACCGCATTCTTGATTCAACTTGGGTCGTTTGTATCAGTGCTTCTCTTTTTGTTAACGACCTCGCACTTGGCTTTGCTGCAGCATTGCTAACTTTGCTCGGCTCTTACATGGGTACACAAGCCCAAGCAGTGGCAGGAACGCGAAATTACCGTGGTTTTTCTCGTGCAGACCGAACAGTACTCACACTTCTTTCGTTGGTTGCGATGGGCATCATGCTCCTTGCTGATATATCCATTACCACAACTTATCCTGCACCATTTGACCATATTTCCATTAATCCACTGAGTTTTATTGTCTTCATTTCTGCATTAGGTGGAATATGGACTTTCTTGATTCGGTTCAAACAAGCGCAAGGTGACATTCAAGCTATTGATGAAGCCGACCCACTGCCTCAGCCTAACATCAAGAAACAAGATGAATGATTGGAAAATCGGTTGTGGGCAAACGCTTCATGGATTGGCCTTTTTTACGCCTTAGAAGCGACATAGTGATAACGGACGAATGCTACATAGATACTGATGGGTAGTCCAACGGCTGAACGAAACGGCATGCAACGCGCCTTTTTCTTGACCTTGTGCATGTTGCTTGCAACCTTGCCTCTGTCTCATGTACAAGCGGTAGATATGGGCGACCCATACAACTTGCAAGCACAAGGAATTCAAGCATCCTTTGACCCAGTTACTGAAACCACAGTCGTAACATGGCAAAACATCGATTCCTCTGGTTCTGAACTGCAAGGTATGTTTAGTGCAACTTACAATCTTTATCGCCACACCTCTCCTATTGATGCATCAAATGTTGGAACCCTCACTGCATTCGCAACTGTTCCAGTCTGCGATGTGGGGGCTGCATCTCAAAATCCATTTAATTGTCAGGCTTCAGCCCATGCTGGCCATTCAATTTCTTATCTAGTCCCTCCAGGCACCAATGGAAGTTTCTATTACGCTATCACTACTTCTCTATCCAATGGAACTGAGGCAGGAGAGTTCCACATCAACGGCTCCCATATTGAATTTTCAGTTGAAGAGATAACCACTGCAGTTTACACCCCTTATATCCTCTCAGCAACCTTTGAAGCATCAACCAGTAAAACCACAATCAATTGGGTGAACTACAACACATTTTCCCAGACTCTTCCCGAAACTGGCTCTAATGCATTTACTATCCGAGTCTGGCAAACTGATTATCAGGTGAATCGTTTACTCGGCCCTTCTTTGCTCACCTCTGAAACACCCATCGCAGAATTGAGCCCCACGACCACATCATTTGTTGTTGATGTACCAGCCGATACTCAGCGAGAGAGTTACTACTCCCTCACCTACTTGCTCCCAAATTACTCGTCACCAGGAGTTGCCTACGAGGATGTTCGTTTCCTTGCACAAAATACCATGACCAGTCC
>DASCRS010000099.1:0-4153 GCA_034402455.1 Candidatus Poseidonia sp.
AGTTATTTCAAGGGGCGTTAAATTAGAACTTTTTGACACCGCTTGCGGATTGATGAATAATTCAATTACTGAAGATGCAAAATCTCTCAGCCCAATTTTACAGTCCCTTTTCTATTGGGTCAATGAACGCAGCCACCTAACCATTCGAAAAAATGCTCGTACCGGGATTTGAACCCGGGTCGAAGGAATGAGAGTCCTTCATGATGGGCCACTACACTATACGAGCGTGGGTGTTCTTGCCACCGACCTTTCGTATTTAGCCGTCACGCATCACTCCTGCTAAGTATGAGAGTGCAACCTCCAAAATACTGTTCACTTTAACTTAAAATAAAAAGTGAAAAACGAGGTATTGCGCCAATTATAAGATTCACTTTCAAAACTACCGTGTTTAGTCGCTTGATATACCACCGCCACAGAATTCACTCCATGCAAGAAACGCAGAACTCCGAAATAATCTCATTTGAGGAAATGATTGCAAGCACAAGCCAAGCAGCACCGAAATGGACAAAGAACGCTCGCACTGTTTTGGCGTATTCAAGTGGAAGACTTCCATCTAATACCGAACAAATTACCTGGCAACCAATCGCAGGTGCAGGCTCATCACCAGGCCCAATAAAAATGAGTGAAAGCATGCGCTCACTCCATCAGAGAATCGTACGAGGTGAGGCTTAAATGAGTCGAACTAAGCGCCTAAGAAGTGAAATTCAGACCTTCTTAAGTGAAGTTGGAGAAGCAAATACAACCGACATTCTAGACCACGTGAATCAGCGATTCCGTTGGGGAGCTACCATGAATCAACTAGGGAATGTTCTCGCACGAGACCGACGATTTGTAAAGGTTGGATTCGATGAAGGTACCGATCTTGGAGGATTCAGAATGAGAGTCTGTATTTGGTCAATTGCCAGTGCTTGAAGCCAAGCAATCAAGAACAGCCACTTCTAGCCTTAGCCATGGCAGGTAAGATGGGGGCATCCATAGAACTCATGCGCCCAAAGAATCTCATTCTTGCTGGTGCTACCGTCCCACTTGGCGCTGTTTTTTCTCTTCAGAACAGCGAAGTTAGTTTTCCTTTACTTACCGTCATACTCCATACTTTTGCAGTTATGTTCTTCATGGGCGCAGGTAATGCAATGAACGATATCAAAGATGCTGCAATTGACCTCAAAGCCCACCCGCAACGACCCATTCCCTCTGGAAGATTAACCGTTGAAGATGCTACTCGATTCACATCACTCCTTTGGATAATGAGCGTTCTATCACACATTGGTGGACTTCTTGCTTTTACAGAACTTGACGCAAATACAACAATTTCAACAGTCGTAATTTACGTCCTTGCCGCATTTTTGATGGTAACTTATGACCATGGTCCAGCGACCAAAAACAAAGGACTTGCTGGAAACATTGTCATCTCATTGCTCGTTGGTGCTGTTATTTTGTACGGAGGAGCGGGGGTTGGTCACATTAACACACCGCTATTGTGGTGGATTTTTGGAGTCGTATTTACAACCAACCTCGCTCGTGAAATGGTAAAAGATTGCATGGATATGGAGGCAGATGAAGGCCTTAGGCAGACCCTACCGATGAAATACGGAAAAGAAAAGGTCAGAATGATATCATATGTTCTCATCATGGCGAGCCTTGTCTGCCTTTACATGCCGTTTTGGCTTGGACCCTTTGCCTTTGGACAATTGGTCCTTCAAACACCTGCCATTTTGATTCTCATAACTCTAAATGACCCAATGTACAAAGGAGATGATGAACTAGTTGCAAGTCGCATTAGAGCTGCAATGCTCCTAGGATTGATTGGCTTTGTTGTTGCCTTAGCGATTTAATCAACGAGCCCCATGAATTCGCCCATTGCCTCCCATCCACCACGGTTAATCAGATAGGCCATAAGTGACATTTGAGCCCACATGCGGTTCTCTGCTTGGTCAAAGACGATACTCTTTTCGTGGTCCATGACCCAATCGGTCACCTCTTCTCCTCGATGAGCAGGTAGGCAGTGCATGAATGACCAATTCTTAGCCATATGCCCTACCATTTCTTCGTTAACTTGGTAACCTTCAAAGGACTTGATTTTATCCTTCATATGCTCCTCACCCATTGAAATGAAGACATCTGTATACACAACTTGCGCATCTGTGACTGCCTCTACAGGGTCGGTTGTGTGGACAACCGCACTCCCATTAGCATCAGCAAGAGCCTTGGTTCGCTCAACAACATCTTCTTGAGGTTCATAGCCTTCAGGACATGCATAATGAATGTCAATGCCAAGTATGGCACAAGCCAGCATCAGATCATGAAGAACATTGTTACCGTCACCGACCCAAGCGACCTTGAGGCCTTCCAAATCATCATAATGCTCTAGCACAGTCATCAAATCAGCAGCTGCTTGGCATGGATGATGTTTGTACGAGAGAGCATTAATCACAGGAACTGATGCATGTTTAGCAAGTTCCTCTACATCCTCGTGACCAAAACAACGGTAAGTAATACCGCCGAGAAAACGGGAAAGAACCTGAGAAGTATCTCCAATGGTTTCAGATTTTCCAAGTTGAATGTCATTCTTGAGAAGTGTCAATGCACTTCCACCCAATCTTTGGACGCCAACTTCAAAGGAGACACGGGTTCTTGTCGACGGCTTTTCATAAATTGAACCAATGGCCAACGTGTCCAAAGGAAGGAAATTTTGGGCTACATCATCACCTTGTTTCCACTGGCGCTTAAATTCAATTGCCCATTTCAAAATCGCTTCAAAATCATCTGCAACATCGTCAATCGCTAGTAAGTGTTGAGTCATGCTCCGCCCACTGCGAGGCGGCTTCTAAGCGTTTTGCGCTCAATTCTTCTCGTGCTCAATGTCGGCAGCGAAGCCGTCACGAGCATCACTCATTCCGCCAAACAAGGCTTGAGCAAAGGTAAGAATGTCAGCCATCCCTTCTTCAAGTTCAGATGAGAGAGGGGTTAGTCCTGGTGCTTGAGAAAATTCCTGCATCATACGAAGTTGATTGATGGCAAACTCAGTTCTCTGCCCACCAGCTTCGTCGTATAGAGCCAATTCCAAAATCTCAAGACGCTCGGACCACTCTAGAATTTGTTCCAGTTGTTCTGGCTCCAACAAATCTGCCTTTGATAGAAAATTCTTGGTTGGCAGGCCAAGGCGGAATTCTACAATCGAAGAAAGGAGCATCTGAGACACAAACCCTGATGGAGAACGGGAAAGCATTGGGTCAAACAGGTAAATGATTGCCGATTGTTCCCTGCCCAGAGTTTCAATCAAGTGATTGCTTGCTTCACGGAATGCAAAAAGCTCAACTTGACCAGGCGTGTCAACAATCATCATTTCCCCAGAGAGTGAATGCAATTGGTCAGCAACATCTCCAGCCTGAGCGGCAAGAAGATCAGCAGCAAGAATTTGGGCTCCGTTTGGACCAAGGTCATATTCAGCCATGACCTCTGTTAATGAAATCAAATCGCGAACATCGAATTCCGCATCATAATGCACTCTCTCTGCACCAGGGTCAAGGTTCACAGCGATAGCTTCAGTCTCAAGAAAACGGGACCAACGCTGAAACGATGTGACCAACGAAGATTTCCCTGCACCTGCAGTTCCAACAACAAATAATACTGGGGGTGAGCCACTGTCCATACCGACCATGAATAGCCCTCTGTACTACCCTACATCAACCCCTCGCTAAATTATTGAATAAAATGCCTCCAAAAACCATTATTCAAACACGATGTTGGATAATGGTTATGTGCTCGGCGTGCGTCCGAAACTTTGTCGCACGCTGTGCGATGCGGAGGAATTGAATATGACTGATGAAAAACCACCTATGCCACCTGGAATGCCACCTATGCCACCTATGCCACCTATGCCACCCTCTGAAGCACCTCCCGCACCTCCGGAAATGCCACCAATGCCACCAATGCTCGACGCACCTCCCGCTCCCCCTGGTATGCCACCAATGCCACCAATGCCCGACGCACCTCCCGCACCTCCGGAAATGCCTCCAATGCCTCCAATGCCTGATGCACCTGCGGCTGACCCACTAATGGACCCGCTCGCTGCACCTCCTGCACCTCCGGAAATGCCACCAATGCCGCCAATGCCTGATGCACCTGCGGCTGACCCACTAATGGATCCGCTCGC
>DASCRS010000100.1:0-1715 GCA_034402455.1 Candidatus Poseidonia sp.
GCGCTATAAGTCCTCAAAATATCTCGGAAGGTTTCTGGAGAATCGACAGGTTCTCCGTCAATAGAAATGAGCGTGTCCCATGGTTGCATTCCAGCGTTATATGCGCCTTCATCCAATACGATACCACGAACATGGACACTCTCATCGATGGCTACAAACTGACCCGCTATACCACCCAACATAAGTAACATCACAAATGAGGCAAAAAGATTGGTTGCTGGCCCTGCAGCAAACATACGTAAGCGTTCTCTTCTCGGTGCCCGAAAGAGCTCCTCTTGCTGTGGTTCAGCAAAGGCTCCCAGTGGAAGGGGGCCAAGTTGCAGAAGGCCGAATGAACGAATTCGCATCCCATGGCCGCGAGCAAGAAGTCCGTGGCCAAATTCGTGAATTACCAATGAAACAATGAACGCCATTACGCCCCAGCCAAGAGGTATGACTGGATTTATGCCTGGAATGGCAACCAGTTCACTCGCAGTTGGGGGAGGAGCCGTGGTAGGTGAAATAATTGAACTAATGAAGGCCAACGGGACCAAAAGGCCAACGACAAGCATAGAAATCGAGCACACCCAAAGCGAAAGTTCACCATATGCCCTCCAGAATTTGCGCGGTTTGGCGAGGCGTTCAAGCAATTTTTGTCCTCGTTGAGTTCGAACCATCAAGACAATACCTAGGGCACGGGTTGCATTCCAGCGATCTAGGGTTCCATTTCGCTCCCAAGTTTTGATGAGGACATACCACGCAAATAGTAGGATAAGGAGCAGACTCCAATCTGCTTGGACCGAACCCCAACTTCCCACCATGCCCCTCCGACGGCTCGTTCCGCCTTGAACATTGATGTGGGCCCAAGAGTGAAAATTGAACAAACCTTCATCATGGGTCGCTTGGCCCTTGGTTTGTGCTTAACTACAATATGGCCATAGAAGTGTGGTGTGAAAAGGCGTGGGGTGAAACACCAAAAAAGATCTCTGAATGGGCATCCAACAACGAGACAGTGCAGGTATTTCTTCGTCTTTCTGCTAGTGTTCTTATTGCCGATTTTGAATTAAAGAAGGATGGAACCCTTCACATTCGCCAGCACCTCCATATCCCTCTTGAAACATGGAATCCTGGTTCTATCCAAGGAATACGAACTCCAGAGGGAAAAACTCGTTTTTCTCATCGAAGACAAACCATCTTTCTCTCAAGCGAATTGCGAGTCCCCGAATGGGGTGCTGCTCTCCTTGAAGACTGGTTAGTGAGTATGCGCAGCGATGTTAATCGGCCAAAGAATCGCTCTCAGAGGATTGCAGAAATCACTCGGATGAAAACTTCAGTTCAACGCAACTTAGAGACTGCCTCTGTAACCAATGTTGGCAAGGATATTAGCGACCTTGACATGCGGATTGACCGTATTGGAGATACATTGGCTGATTGATTTTAATCCATGGTCGTATCAACGCCAGGAAACAAATCTGCTCCTTCGCGGTAAACGGTTCTCATATTGTTGATGAAGTTCTTTTCCTTGACAACAATTGTGTAATTCTTGATGCCGTAATCTTTCTCTCCATCAAGCATCGAAAGAAGTACTTCAAGGGTAAGGCGAGCGCCTTCTCGGTGAGGGTAAGCAAATACACCCATTGAAATTGGCGGGGAGACGATTGAAGTGACATTGCCCATTTCTTCAATTGTGGCAAAGAGATTTGCATAAGTTTCTGGGAGTAATTCACGACGGGCTT
>DASCRS010000101.1:0-4701 GCA_034402455.1 Candidatus Poseidonia sp.
CCGTGGTAACAAGCTGCTGCTCCTTCGCCTTTTACGTTACCATAAACGACCAGAATTTTATCCGAAGGTGCAAGTTTGTATCTATTTGCTGCAATGTAAACGGTCGCAAGTAATACGACAACAAACAGTCCAGTTCCAATAAGTATCAGTGATCCAACAATATCCGACATAATTATTCCTCTTCATTATTTTTATTGGCTTTTCGGTCAAGGGGTTTGACGATAAGAATTTCTCCAATCGTGTCAACCACCTCAATCAATGAGCCAGTTTCAAGAGTTGCTGCATCATCGTCTGAACGAGCAGACATGGTGCGCAGCGCACCCTGGAATTCAACTTGTACTTCTCCGGGTTTATTCGGGGAAATGCGACGGTAAACGGTTCCTCTTGAGCCGAGTGCTTTGTTGTGAACAACGGTTCCATCGGATTCCAAACTACGCATGGCTTGGAATACTTTTGCGACGAGATACATGGAGGCCGTTCCTGCTGCTGTACCGGCTAGTACCGCCAGTACGGCGTTGGTGTTGTCTCCAGATTGAGATACTGCGAGTCCGAAAATACCGAACATCATGATAAAACTAAGAAGCCCTTGAAGGGTGAACATGTGGAAGACACCTGCGGCGTCCATTTCAAAGTCAAAGCCGGCGACTTCAAGCATTCCGTCTGCCGCTCCTGTGAGCATCACGAGGATGAAATACAGAATGAAAAGAATGGTGCCAATAACTGCACAAGCGGCAAATAGAACATCAACGCCAGAGACGCTTTCAAGTCCGAACCAGCCCAAAATAGTGTCAAGCATGTATTCACCTCATTCTCCCGACTTAGTGTTATGCTTTGATACTTTGCCTGCCTTTATTGCAGGGCGAATGTAGAGAATGTAGTAGTGCCCGTATACTATTGGGCCTAGGGAAAAGCCAACAGTGAGTCCAATTCCCCACGCAGGGAGATTGAGTGCCCAGGCGATGGCGAGTACAATTAACAACGAAAGGAGAATTGATGCCTTCTCAAGAACCATCGCATAGATGTTTGTGCCGTCGTTCACTTTGTCTTTCATAAGAAAGACATCACCTAGGCCCGTCATTGAGGTTCCTCACAGTATGTTTGCCCATGTGTTTTCACATGCCCAGATGATGAATATAACCGTAATGAACATCCCAAAAGCCGATGAACGCTGTTGCTCTTGGTTGGTTTCAGCAACTTCGTAAACACCCACTTCATTCTTGATGATTTGAGTATATGGGTTGGTAATATAACTCCCCTCAGTCATGTTTTTATTGTCGATTTTGATCACTTGGTACCCCATCATCAAAATGGTCCCAATGATAATCGCTGGCGCAGCCCCAAATACTTCACCGAGTGCCTCCTCAAATGCTTTGTAACTGGCCATTGACAAATATATGCTGAGTAGACCAAACATCATTTGTCCGAACTTGGATTGTTTGTTGGCTTGCGTGACAATGTTGTCCATGTTTTTTTTCACAGCAAACTCCCCTTTTAACCTTCTCCCGTGTTATTGTTCT
Source organism: Candidatus Poseidonia sp. (assembly GCA_034402455.1). GTDB lineage: Archaea > Thermoplasmatota > Poseidoniia > Poseidoniales > Poseidoniaceae > Poseidonia. The sequence goes on from DASCRS010000101.1 coordinate 1,518, forward strand.
GAAGTATTTTTGGAAAATATGCAGGAATGAGTTGAAATGAGCGACAGTTATGGCAAAGTCATGGGCGAAATCCGATACGGGATTGCGGGTTCGCCAATTACTCACAGTCTTTCGCCCATGTTGATGGCATTGGTGTGTGATCATCTCGGCTTAGTGAAAAGAAGTAGAGCACTCAAAATTGAACTCGTTGATGCCTCTTCTATTTCTGATGCGCTGGCTTGGGGTTATGCAGGTTCTGTTCCTCGCCCACAAGAATGGAACTTAACCCAAGCTGTATTTGGCAAGTTTAGAACTACCGCGTTGCTCGAAAAAGCCGTAAATGCGGCAAGAGAGGTAAAAATTCCAGCGGCTTCACTTGCAACAAAAAGCCCCTCATTTGTCCTTGAAAATTATTTGATGAAGTTCAAGGAACTTCCAACCCGCATGTTTGATGATGAGATTTGGATGAACCTAACAACTCCACTCAAACATCAATTGGATTCAGAGGCTGTAATTTCCTTAGATGGTTCTCGGGAAATAAAAAGTATCAATGCATTGCGGTGGGATGGAAAAGGTTGGTGGAGTGCAGGATTTGACGGTCTTGGCGTCTGCATCGTCATGGCACATCATGGACGCCCTCCACAAAATACCGTTCTCGGCCTTATAGGGGGCGGGGGTGCTGCACGTTCAACTGCTCAGGCTTGGAGGCAACATGGAGGTCTGATTCACATACTTGGTGGGAGAAGAGAACTTGGAGATGGCCCTTGGAGTGATTCCCTTACCGAAACCCCCCCAGATGTCGTTGTGAATTTTGATGATGGAAAGCCATCTAACGATGTGGAGGTGTTACTTCATGCATCATACGGGCCAATGGAAGGTGCGCTTGATGAACGAATTGACCGCATTCTCGCCAAACCACTTGATGGCAGATGGCTTCTTGTTGCCCAACATTTGGCGTGTTGGAGCCGGCTTTGGGCACCTGAGCGTGAAGAGGAACTCCCATCGCTTGAATTATTGCTGAATCGTTTGATTGTCGCCGAAACTACCCTTCAACAATACGCATGATGGCGAAGCCTCTAAGGAGAAGGAAGACAAGAGAAAGGTGTGAGCATGAGTCCCTTCATTTCACCACGAGCGCTCGGTTATTTTCTTTCGCTGTTGATTATTTTATCACCATGTTCAGCCCTGCTTGTGGAAAATTCGGATTTTGAGGAAAGCCATGACAGTGTGGATTTTCCAGTTGGTTGGACCGAGTTCCGACTTGATGGAATGTTTTCCCCTGAGGTAAGGATGGTCTATCCTGCTATGTTTGATGGACAAGACAAGGAGATGGCTGGAAACGGGCCGTTTTCTTGGACGGTATTCATTGGCGATTCGGGTGAAGGCTTGGATGCTTACACTCTCTTTGTAGAAGAACTTGTAAAACGAGGTTTCATCGTTATCGTTACCCAACCGGTACAAGATGAAACCGATGTTGGAGAAACACTTCAGTTGTTAACAGATATAGCCGAAGTGATGGGTGAACAAAATCAAACCAACCTCCATGTAATGGGTAGCGCAGGTAACATTGACCTTGACCACTGGGGTGTTGGCGGTCATGGCAAGGGCGCAGCTGCCGCATATGTTGCCGTTCCATATTTCAACCAATCACAGCGCGCATTAACCCTTCAGCCACCCCGTAGTCTCTTTGGATTGGGCTTGGATTTGGATAGTTTTGATGGAAATGAAAACTGGTTTGATTCCGCTTATGAGCCAGTATTTCCTCGCCCAAATACTGGTCTTTTCATCACTGGAACGGTTGATGAGGTTGCTCCATCCACCGCTACAATGCAAAGGGTTGAGTCCGCAGGTGGCTTTGGGTGGCACTGGATGCATCTTTTGGGGGCGAATCATTACCAATTTCAAGATTCTCAATCTTTCTTTGAAAGCGACGGCGATGCCACCATGAGTCAGAGCGCACAAATTGAATTAAGTTCCCAGCATGTTATCGCCTATCTCGATGCAGTGCTTCACGGTGACAACGATCGTTTTAGAGATGCATTTAATCGAGCAGAAGGAGCACATATTGTGAGTGACCAAAAGGCGTACATTGATGAAAATCTTGATGAAAGCACATTTCTAATCCTCTCCAATACCTCCTCAACCCCTGATACGCAAAACGCATTGAATGCTACACAAACATTCGTCATGCAAACTAATTGGACATTACGTGATGGGACAAATTTTTCACAAATTCCACCACAATGGGATGTGAATGTTAGTTGCGGTTGGACAGGAAATGCGTGGCCTGCCGCGGGCTCAATTTCGGCTAATGGAACGGCTATCTGTGAGTATCCGATGGCACCTATTGCTCCAGGCTCCCACAAGGCTTGGATGCGTATATCAGTTGAAGGCGCCCCATCATCAATTTATGCTATAGTAGCTCGAACCAATACTCCGATGTTGCTCACAAATCCAGCCCCAACCATCTATGTTGCCCAGCACGGAAGCACATCGTTCAATGTGTCTGATGCTGCATCTGACCCAGATGGAACGCTTGTCCGTGCAATTGAAGCAACACTGACTGGAGATAATGCGTCGCACTTCGACGTCACATTGGGTGGAGATGGGCTGACCTTGGAGGTGAGTCATGCTGTTGATGAGGAATGGCTGGGAGAATGTTCACTTGACCTGAAATTGCGCAGTGATGGAGGTGTTATTGATGAGCAAAATACCACTTTGAGAGTATACCTTTCTCCAGTTGATGATTCCGTAGTTAAAATTGGAAACGTGCCACAACAGCTCCTTGAGGAAGACGGGGCCAGTCTCAATTTTAATTTCAGTGACGCAATCATTGACCCTGAAGGTGAGGCACTTCTCGTATCAATTAATGGTGCCAACTCTGGGACTGATGGGCCGATTCAATTTTCTGTATCCAACGGAGTTCTAACCATGACTCCTCTTCCAAATCAATACGGGGCTGTTGTCCTAGATGCCTTGGTAGGAGATGGTACGACACCCGGCATTGAACTAGATATTCCCGTTCTCGTTGAATCAAGGAATGACCCCGTGATAATCAACCAATCAGCTTGGGAAAACGTAACAATGGACGAGGATTCCACCCATGTTCTGAACCTTAGCCTCATGGCTTACGATATTGACGGTGATGTTCTAGTTTGGTCGTCTTCTCACAATCATTCAGATATTACGATTGAGCGTGTTTTGG
>DASCRS010000102.1:0-5762 GCA_034402455.1 Candidatus Poseidonia sp.
GTTCTATTATTCCTCTACGCTTGTTCGCTATTGTTCCAACTCAAGACTCACGTTAATGAGTTTTCATCAGGTGAGCATGGACACCACGAAGACCCAGAACTCAGCATCAAGGATTCTTGGGCCCTCCTCCTCATTGCCACCATTTTGGTCGGATTGATGGCCCACATTTTAGTTCATAGTCTAGAGGACACGGTCGAGAAATGGCATCTTCCCGAACTCTTCATCGGTGTTATTCTCGTTCCCTTTTTCGGTAACGCCGCAGAACATTTCACTGCGGTATTGGTCGCAGGAAAGGACAAGATGGACCTTTCCATTGCAATTGCGATTGGAAGCAGCGTTCAGATTGCATTATTTGTCGCTCCTGTGATGGTTCTATGGGGTTGGCTTCTAGGAGTCCCCCTTCCGCTCGAATTCGGGCTTCTTGAAACAGTTGCCGCCTTTGGCTCTGTTTTGGTCACCATCTCTATTCTTGCTGACGGCAAAACCAACTGGTTAGAAGGCGTGATGTCACTTGCATGCTTCACCATCCTTGGCATGGCGTTTTTCTTTGCATGAGAGGTGAGGTCATGAGGCGACAAGAAATAATTGGATATTCCATGATTTTTGTTGCTTTGGTATTGGTTCTTGCAGGTACGGTTGGCGTTACTGTTGATGGAACAACTTCCATTGATGTTGTCACGACTGGAGGTAAAACAGTATTTGCTGACGAACCTCTTCCAGAGCATTCCCTAGGCGCTTTGATCGCTGCAGATTTGACATTGAATTGGGATCGTGAAGACATCTATGTTGTGATTGTTGACGAAGATGAAAAATTGAGATGTGAATCATCAGGAGTACTTGGCGATTTTGAATCTGGAACCAGTTGTACAGCTAATGACTCCGATGTAATTGCTGGAAGTACGGACGGTGTAGAAGGCTTGCAATGGACTGTGGCGCCTGGAATTCATTACGCTGGATTGGGGACGGTTCCAGGAGGGCCATCGCTTTCCGAATCTGGAGTCGTGCTTGATTACGAGGTCAACCTTCACGCCTCATTTGGCCTCTACTTCTTCTTTTTCCTACTTGGTATTGCAGGTTTTGCATACACCCGAATGAGTTGATCACTCAACACCTTCGTAATAGGTTGCTACAGCAACGTCTATTTCATCGAGGATTGACATTTCGTTGAGAGTAAGTGTTTCCCCGTCCTTTCTAACTGCTTGTCCGCCAACCCAAAGGTCAAGACATTCTGCTCCATTGAAGATGAGGTTGGCCAAGTGTCGATTATCCGACCGACCCCTAGGTCGCATACGTACATCGTTAAGATCCCATACTGCCCAGTCCTTGCTGCCTTTGGTAGCGAGGTCCATGGCGTCTACTGCAGGTAGCAGAGTAGCATCCCAGTGGTCATGACGTTGAACTAGAGAAGCAAGCCGTGCTTCACCTTGCATGTTGAGGCCGTTTCCAGAAGAAGCGGCTCCATCTGTACCAAGTCGGACGTCAACGCCAGCCTCAATGTATGCTGGAAGAGAAAGTGTGCCTCCGCATGCGAGTTTCATGTTGGATGAAGGGCAATGAACCGCTGTTGCGTTGTGTTGTTTGAGCAGGCGGATTTCGTTTTTCTTCACCCACGATGCGTGTGCACAAATGGTTCCTGGTTGAAAGAAGTCAATGCTATCTAAATATTCTACAGGGTACAGGCCTTTGCTTTCGTGACAGTCGGCAATTTCCTTCCTTGTCTCGCTCACATGGATATGGAGGCGGGATGAGCGTTTCTCAGCCAGTTCAGAAGCACGTCGCAAAGTATCTTCACTGCACAAATACACCGAATGGGTTGCAATAGCATACTGCACCAAATCCTCCTCATTATTTGTTGCGAGAAGGCCATCGAGTTCACTCAAAGCCGAGGCAGCATTGTCATGACTTGGCAAGGCAGCATCACTCACTGGGCCTCCAATGAGTCCACGAATTCCAGCGTCAGTGAGGACTTTGCCTGTGACTGCGGGAAAGAAATACATGTCAGCGGCAAATGTACTTCCAGTACGAATCATTTCGGCAGCAGCACACCGTGAACCTATCTCAACATACTTGGGCGTGATTCGGGCTTCGGTTGGAAAGATTGCTTCATTGAGCCAACGATGCAGCGGAAAACCGTCGCTAAAATCTCGAGCATTGAGTTGCATGGCGAGGTGAGTGTGCCAATTTTGGAAACTGCGAGTAATCAATCGCTTTGAGCCGTCAATATCGTCTACGACATCCTCATCTCCGTTGGACGGCGACCATGAACCGTCGTTGTGGAGGAGAACATCTCCTGTGATTTTTTCTCCACCGTGGTCGTACAATACCGTGTTGCGGTACCGGACGGTGGTTGCATCGGTCATACCCTTCCCTCGGAGTCATGCTTCAAGAACGCTAGTATTCTTACCGAGTCCCTTATGATTGATTGGCTCAGGCGTAAAATCGCCGCCACTGTGGCTTAGTTGGTAGAGCATCTGATTCGTAATCAGAAGGTCGGGAGTTCGAATCTCCCCAGTGGCTCCTCAAATCGTATCAACTGTGGGGGTGATGTCCATTGAGAAAGCAATTGCGCTCTGTTCTAAACCTACCACGCCTGGAAGAGGCCGTCCAGCGATGTAATCTAAACACGCCCCCCCTCCAGTCGAAACATGTCCCATTTTGTGTACAATTCTATGTTTTACCACCAGTGTGGCGGTGTGGCCACCACCCATGACTGCATACCCCGAAGATTCAGCACAAGCGTTCAACATCTCAACTGTTCCAAGGGCGAAGTCTGTGATTTCAAAGACACCCGCTGGGCCGTTGAGAACGATGGTCCCTGCTCGCTTGATGGCTGCTGAAAGGTAGCGAATTGATTGAATTCCAAGATCAAATATTGGCGCTTCAATGGGAAGTTCACTGACTTGAAGGTCAACACGATTTCCCTCAATGTTGGCCGCCACATCAACAGGCAAATGTATTTTTGAGCCATAGTCGTTGATGAGAGCCCTAGCTTTTGCAATAGTTGATTTCCAATTATCGCCCAATTCGTTTTTGAGGAAATCTCGGTTAATGTCCCCGATATCAATTCCAGCCAAGTCAAGTAACAAGTTTGCGACCCCTCCAGTAGGCCACAATTCGTCAGCAATTTCCCCTCGGAGCATGTTATCAGCAACCTGAATAGAATCATCCACCTTTACGCCTCCAAGTACGGCCAAACACGGGCGAACAGGAGTTTCAAGGGCCATGTCTAACATCTTGATTTCATTCCCCATCAATTCACCAGCGACGCAAGGGATTAGGTTTGAGAAGCCAACAATAGAAGGCGATGAGCGGTGAGCACACGCGAAAGCGTCGTTCACATAGAGGTCAGCAACACTGGCTAATTTTTGCACGAGCTGTGTTTCTGCAGCGGCAGCAGGGTCATTTTTGACAGTTTGCTCCTGCTCATCAATTCGAACATTGTTGAGCATCAATAGTTGGCCGTTTTTCATAGCCTCAATAGCCCGCATTGCTTTGTCGCCGTGAATGTCATCGACCCACTTGACCGGGCGCCCGAGGAGGCGGCCTAGTTCGCGAGCATGCCCAAGGGTACTGGTAAAATCGTCTTTCCCAGGTCGTGATTGGTGTGCAAGAATGATGACTTTTGCCTTAACCAACCGCTGAATAGTTGGTAAAATCGCTCGGATTCTTGTGTTGTCAAGGAAGGACTTGGTAGCCGGGTCAAGCGGGCTGTTGATGTCTACGCGCAACAAAACGGTCTTGCCGTCTACGTTGACATCGTCCAAGGTAAGGACATTCGCCATTGGCCTTCCCAGTCCCCTTCGGTTTTTCATATCTCCCGTTGAAATTGAGACCAAATGCAGACATCTGCTGGGTTTCAACAATTCAATGGTGACATTAACTGAGAATTCCTTGGTCACTCTTCTTCGATAATCGAATTCACTCTACGAAGGTCGGCTTCTATTTTTTTGATAGAACTATCCATCTCCATTTTTGCTGCTACTTGAATCGGAACTGGCAAAACAGTGGTATCATTGAGTTCAATAGTTAGCAATTTTAATTCAAACCTCATCCTCTTTCTAATCAATAGCAAACTTGTATGCCAGTCCTCTTTTTCAATCAGCCCGTCGCTCATTTTTTCCGAAAGATGATGCAATAGTGAAATTGGGTCAATTCGGGCATCATCATTTTCCAAATCCATCCCAGACCTTGTAGAGTAGAATAGTTGAGAAAAGGTCGCAGCCAAAGAACCAACAAGCCCGATTCCAATAAACATCAATGCGGCAGCAATTATTCTTCCAAATACAGTTACAGGTGTGAAGTCACCATAACCTACGGTAGTTGTAGTTACGAGTGCCCACCAAATCGAGTCCCAAATATTGTGAATCATATTTGCACATTCGGCACCAGCTGAAGTATTTCCTACACAATTGTCATTATAATAACTAGATTCAAAGACATAAACCAGGAACCCTCCTGTAACAATTAAAGTAGTTACAATCAACAGTAAATGCGTAACTTGTTGACTTACAGTCACTTTCTTTGCTCTACTGGTTGCCCCAATTAAACGTAAAATCCCAGAGAATGCACGAAATAGCCTGAGGAATCTAAGAATTTGTCCGATGCGTAGAATACTCAATCCAGCCAAGATCATTGGAAATAATCCTAAAAATTCCCAACCATGGGTTTTGTACCACCATTTTTTGTCAATACATCTAGAATGGTCTTCTACTAAATCCATAACGAAGAATCCAATTAATACCAAATCAATTACTGCTAAAATCCACCAAAGTTGCCTATCAGTGTTGTATAGGTCGTTTTCGAGGTCATAAACGATAATTCCTATGTTTAACAAAGTCATCACTAAGATGAGCATATCATTAGCCCACCATGGCTGTTTCATAGTGGTATAATGCTGAGAGTATTCTTCAGTGCTCTCTGCCATGTACCTCCTAAAACGGTAATAGATTTTAATTTGGCTATAAGGCGAAATTTGGATAACTCTTTGAAATGACGGGTGTTGAAAGGGACCCTTCCATGAGTTTCTTGCAAGAGGGTGTCGGATGGGTGGAATGAAAGATTATATTCGTAATAAGGCACGGCATATCATCATGAGCGATGAGGTTACTGATAATCTTAACACAGAAACAAAAAAGACGCGCGATTATTGGTATGGATTATTGATTCCAATTTGTCTGGGGTTGGGGGTGTCCTTCTTTTCGCTCATCGTTTTACTTGGTATGAGTGATAGGTTGTTGGATTACAGCCTTCTATTTTTCTTTGCATTATTATTTCATATGGGCCATTTGATTTTATGGCCATCATCAGCGGCATTTATTTTCTTTCAAGGGGTAAAGTCGGGAAACTTATTATCTAAAAACGGGGCGTTGCTTTCACTGAAGTTGTACGCAGTATGGATGGTAGTGATCATTGCACCATTTGCTTGGATTGCCTATAATTTCAATGGGATTGTATAATCTTCAACGAGCATTTGCCTTACGCTGGCTACTTGTCAGAATCCTTCTTGCCCTGTTGATAAGCTTCAATCGCAGCCCGAGCAATAGCAAGAGGGTCGTTGACGATTTGGTGGTCAATTTTTGTACCACCAAATAGGGCATCACCAACAAGTACAGAATCCGCCATTGTCAAGGATTTCCCCTCGCCTTCTGACTCCTTTTCCATTACTCCTTCCATGTTTTCTTTCACCTTTCGCATGTCTTCAAGTTCAATGGATTTTTCTTCCAATTCGGTATTGAGAACAACCACCTTTTCATTGACCCGAG
>DASCRS010000103.1:0-6028 GCA_034402455.1 Candidatus Poseidonia sp.
GACCAGCAAGCATGCCTATCCGATATGTGGGAGTTCCATAGAGCCGTTTACGAATGGGGTTTTCTCATTGTCCTAGTCCTAATGTGGATGATTTGGTTTTTCAAATTTAGAGGCGCATCAGGAACAATAGAAGCAGCGAAGAAAACTAATGAATCATGGCGAATCGTTAGAAGAAAAACTTGGGAAGCAAAGCATTGGGCCATTCTAGGGGTTGGGGCCTTATTCCTAATTCTAGCCCTATCAAATATCACAACAAACGAAGAGGCCATGGAGGCGAAAGAAACCCTAGACATGTGTGAATTTGCAAACTTGATCTCTTCGGAATGCGGCACATCCCAACAACGGTGGGACGATGCAATTGGCTATGCTTGGTCTCTTTCCGCGATTTCCATGCTCATGGTTGGCAGCACTGCAATTATAATCCAGCGTCCTGATGAATTGGGCAATTGGCCTGATTCAAATGATGAAGACGATGTGCAAGAATTGGACACGAAAAGTCATCACAACAAGAAATCAGGTTCTTGGAAGACGCGAAATTCATCCGAAGAAGAATAATCATTCAACGATTGATGCGACAATGGTGTTTTCTCCGTAAGGTCGCTTTTGCATTGCTTTCATTGCAAGTCCAATTTTGCTCTTGTGCAGGCTAACGAAAGTGTGGTCATCAGAGAAACGAACTTCTCCTACAGCCAATTCATTGCATTTGAGTTGTTCAACAAACCATGATGAAACTTGATGTGCTGAACCTGCTGCTTGGGGATTCAAGTCAAGTTTAACCGTGACATATCCAAAGACATCAGCAGATTCACCAAAGTCATCTTGCCTTCGCACTGGGTCACGTTCTACGCCCTCTGGAAGTTCGGGTGCTTCAGAAGGAAGAATATCCAAACCATAGGTCGCCATAATTCGGGAAAGTTGTGGTGCATCGTCTCTTGAGACAAGACTCCATGCCTCTCCGCTTCGACCAATACGTCCTGTGCGGCCGATCCGATGAACAAAGGAGTCCATATCTACTGGAAGGTCATAATTCACAACCAGACTAATGGCCTCAACATCAATTCCACGAGCAGCCACATCTGTCGCCACAATGGTCTTAAAATCGCCTTCTCTGAAACGAGTAAGTATTTTCTCACGCTGATTTTGACTTAAATCACCATGGAGTCCTGCTACATCAAAGCGATGCTTCTTGAGCCGTTCTACAGCAAGGTCAACCATTCTTTTTGTATTACAGAAAACAATGGTTTGGTCTTCATCTTTCATTCGAATGAGAAGTCTTCCCAGCACCCACAATTTATTGGAACGTCCAATGTGAACTGAATATAGGTCAATTGGAGGAATGTCCAACTCTTCTGCATTGGTCAATATGAATTCAGGATCGTTCATAAATTCGTGTGCAGCATCAATAATTTCTTGAGGGAAGGTCGCAGAGAAGAGAAGTGTTTGTTCTCTTTCCTTCATGCGCTCGACAACCCACATTATGTCTGGGAAAAAACCCATATCAAGCATACGGTCTGCCTCATCAAGACAAAGTAAACTAGGATTCGTGAGATTGATGTGCCCTCTTTCAGTCATGTCCATGACACGCCCTGGAGTACCAACTATGATGTCAACACCACCTGCAAGGGTCTTTGCTTGCTTTTCAAGGTCGGTTCCACCATAAACTGTGACGATGCTAAGCCCAGATTCACCTTGGAGCATTGAAATCTCTTCGGCGACTTGGTTCGCAAGTTCACGAGTAGGTGTTAGAATCAAGGCTTGGAGTGAGCCTGTTGCTTGGCAACGCTCTAGAATTGGTAGACCAAATGCAGCAGTTTTTCCTGAACCAGTTCTAGCTTGACCGATGACATCGCGACCACTTCTAGCAATAGGGACTGTGTCCTTTTGCACTTGGGTAGCAAACTCCCATCCAATGGCCATCAATCCATTTTGAATATGTTCAGGCAAGTCCCATGAATCAAAGCGTGTGGTGGTGAACATTGGTTTTCCCTCCGTCTCTCGTTTGGTTATTTGGTCGCCGAGACGTAGGCAACCTACACGAAATCAATCAATAATTGTCCTTGTCGGCAATTTCCTTCTGAAGTTCGCCCATCCAGTATTTTCGAGCGTTTTCTCTGTTAAGAGGTCGGCGCGTCTGTCGGACATGCTCAAGAATGTACTGTCGGAATTTGAGAGCACGTGGTCGGTTTACACCCTTTGGAGTAAGTCCATCCCACAGTCGGTCAAATTGTTCGGCCTTGTCGTTGAACGGTGCGTCACTCATACAATCCACCTCTTAAGCGGTTCTGCGAACGACCACCTGTTCTTAACCATGCCGTATTTACTCGCAGGAAAAAAGACATCAAAACATTTCATCGTCGGACATAGATTCAAAATCTCCTAAGTCTTCCTCTTCATCATCCATATATCCCATGATTTCATCTTGGCTAGGGCGCTTTTCAACTGTGGGGGGATTCGGCTTCACTGATTCCTCAATCGCCTCTTTCTGTTGTGCTTTCTCAATGAGATTCTTCGGTTCGGAAGCAGCTAGCAAGCCGACACCTCTTCCTTGAGAACGAGCGACCTCCTTGTCGATTTCAGGAACTGGTAAAGCGGGGGCAAGAGCTGCGTTCTTTTGTGCTTCTGTACCTTCAAGAGAGATATCAAATCGCATCTCGTCAAGAATTTTGATTAGGCCTTCATCCGTTTCTGTCTTGAGCAAATCAGTGGCAAAGATGCGAAGTTCGTCTTCTCCCATAAGGCGAGGAAGAAGCTCAATACATGCCTTACGAACTTTGAGGTCTTTGGAGCGAGCGCCCCCTACTATGAGGTCGCGGGCTCGACCGTGGTCCTTGTCGAGTTTTTGTATTGCTTTGATTGCAGCAAGCCTAACGTCAGAATCAGGATCTACAATAGCCCGTTCGGCGAACATTGTTGCCATGCGTACATCCTGTCGTGCGAGTGCTGGTAGGGTTTTAGCAGCAGTACGGCGCACAATAGCGTCATCATCGTTCAACGACCAAGAAATCAAATCCCAAACTGCCGATGATTTTTTTGAAAGAACCTTACGCAACAGTCCTGCTGCTTTTCTGCGCAACAAAACATCCGGTTCCAAAAGCAAGGTATCAATATGGTCACCTACAACTTCAGGCCATGTTTCAGCTAACGATTTGAGACCCTTCCATGCAGCCTTTTGACGGTGTGGTACATCGGAACGAAGTTCATTTTCTAACGATGATTGAACGGCGGATGGAAATGTTGGAGCGGCCCGAGCAAGTGCATTGCTCGCAGCTTTTCGCACCTTTAGAGAATCATCATCGAGAAGGACAGAAAGCCAATCGAACAAATCTTCAGAGCGACGAACAGCAAATTCTGGGAGGACCTCAAGTGCTGAAACTCGGACATCCTCGTCTGCATCTTCCAAAGCGAGAAGCAGGAGTTCGTGTGCTGGGCGAACCATTGACTGAGGTACGGTAGATAAGGCACGAACTCCATGACGCCGTTCCATTACATGGGTTGTGCCAAGCCACAGAACATCACGCTGTTTAAGCGAACCTTCTGCAAGTGACATGGCGTCCTCTGGAAGCAGTGCTGACCAAGGGCCTTCAATAGGCTCAAAGGATGCTTCAACAACCTTTGAACTTTGAAGATTGATCGGTTTTCCCGTCCTAGGATCTCGCGCAATGTAGTCTCTAGCCATGTCCTCCCCTTTACCGCGCAGCGTGCCCACCATGATGAACCTTGGGAAGTCTACACTAGAAAAACTATGAAATGTCCGAAACGACGGCAAGAAGGATATACAAACTGCCCCCTCTTAGCATCACTATGACCAATTCCAAAATTCACATGGCATTGGTTCTCGCTGGATTGATGGTGCTTTGTCCATGGCTTTCATTGAGTGGATACAATGATGAAAAAACAGAACTTTTTCATGAGCATCATGAAGAGCATACTAACGAACTACTGAATTCTTTTACGACAAGCGAAGGATTCATCCACACTAACATGACCACATCATTAACAGGAGTTACTGGACTGAAACGCCCAGATATTTCATGGACTAGCCCCTCGGGGATGGGAAGCCTATTACTGCCTAGAGCAGGTGGTTGTTCTGGATATTTACCCTCTCTTGACCAAGTTTATTTTGCAGGAGGAAGAGGTGACCCCAATCCACTTCAAACAGGAGACGAGGCACCCTCTAATGCAGTTGATATTTTTTATAATTCCAACAAAACATGGTGGCCTAGTCCAAACAGCCTTACTCAGACTCAAGAATACCATGGTTGCGCTACGGTCAACAACAAGATCTACATGATAGGTGACTTCCATCCAGGCTCTAATCCTAGCGTGGATTCAGAAGGATTGATGCAAGTTTTTGACCCCAACACAGGAAATTGGAGCCTCGGCACGAACATGCCTACGGGGTCAAAGGTTGGATTGGCAGGAGTTGAATCTCATAACAATATGATTTATGTCGCTGGGGGTGTATCAAAACCTGACCTTACTGATGTCACTGACCGACTGATGCGATACGACCCAGTAAACAATAATTGGACACAATTAGCTAGTATGAACCATCCAAGGCATTCTTTTCAGTTGATTTCCTTCCAGGGTAAACTGATCGCTTACGGAGGTATTGCCCTCTTTTTTGACCCCGTAGCAAATACAACTGTGTATCAAGAAACAAACCTCACTGAAGCTTACGACCCGTTAACCAATTCATGGACGCAATTAATCAATTCAAGCAAGAAATTGGTGGCCTATTCTGCAGATGTATTCAACGAGGAAATAATCATTCATGGAGGCTATCAAGCCAATGGATGGCAAATAACAAAAAGCGACAAAACATATGCATATAATCCATTCACAAACCAATGGAAAATTCACACCTCACTCCCCTACGGAGTATTTGATTCATCACTTGTCCAAGCCAACAACACTCTCGTTTTTGCGGGAGGAGATACCAGCAACAGCCGTTTTAGTTCATGGAGCATACAATACATTGCAGAGGGGGATTATTTTGCCAATCCAAGCACACAAATCGGTTGGCTAACCTCTCCAACTTATGATTTTAGTTCGACGCAACATGGCTCTGCAAGTCCGATTTGGTTGGGTTTTTCAGCAACTGAACCCAACGGGACCTATGCTCTGATGCAATACAGAACATCCTCTACAGAGTCGGGAATTTCAACCGCTTCTTGGAAACCAACGACCGCTCCAGTCTACACCTACCTCAATCAAGGAAACGCTTCATTGAGTGAAATATCTGAAGATACCCGCTTCTTGCAATACAGAATCAAGATGAGTACAAATCGATTGCTGGAATGGGTCACTCCCAATCTACTTCAAGTATCATTCGGGGGTGACGAAGCAGCCTTCACTTCCCCATTGCCTCAATACATGCAACCTACTGCAACAGCACTTGATATCATAACCCATCATCATGCTTCAACAATGGATGGTGAGTATCAACTTGCTTTGCATGCTACGGATAAATTTGGTAGTTTCCACCAAGGTTCTACATGGACAAATTTAACTTGGAATACAACATTAGGTATACTCCAAATTGATGACCCAAGTGGTCTTCTCTTAACCGATGAAATCGTTGCACAACCTGGAATTATGGAAATTTCAGGTCAAAACATGACTTGGGAGATTTCACTGAGCGGTAACATGCCGACAGATTACATCCGTTACAAAGTTAGCACACATGCTGAGCGCAATGCAACCTATATGCACCCCGACACAGTACCTCTGGACAAAGATGTCAAGGTTGAAATCACCAGCATAACGGCAGATTATTCAAGCGAAGGCGACGATTCAGTGAGTGAACTTGAGGTTTTGCCTTCTAACACACAACTGAACGTTTCCATAGACCATTTCTTCAACAACTCTGGCCTTCGCTTGCTAGGAGGAAACATCCAAAGCCGCCTCCATACAGATATCAAAACATTTGACATGGATTCTCAAAACCTTCGAATATGGAGCAACTCCTCCACCCAATGGTTCGATCTACCATCAGGAGAAATGGACCATATCTTGCTCAATTTAC
>DASCRS010000104.1:0-5257 GCA_034402455.1 Candidatus Poseidonia sp.
CAGAAGGCGTTATTTCGGCAACTGCAATCCGAGGACTTGGTGGTGTATTTGAGGGGCGACTTGTATTCCGTTCGGATGAGGAAGAAGCTAGAGCTGAAACGATGGTTGGTGACGACCTAACACGGCTTTGGAAAGCACATGATCTTTGCAAGAGCGAAGATGCTATCTTTGCTGCTTCAGGCGTTTGTGATGGCTATCTCCCAGGGGTTCGAATTGAAGAAAAGACGACCACCACATTCAACGAACTTATCGATGTTAACACATCTAAAGTCACACGCAATGAAACAACCCGACCCCGCAAGGTTGCATAGAGAGGAATGCTCCAATGCAACAACAAATCCGAATTGATGTTCGCCTCCCTGAGGGTCATTGGGCAGGAGATATTACTCGCTTACATCCTTCAGCAACGCTACGCATTGAACAACATATGCCGCTAAGAGAAGGAAGAGGAACAGCCCGTTGTTGGTGCGATGAAAACTTAGAATTGAATCTACAGTCCCACAAAGGAATTGATGAATACTTAGGCATGGATGACGGGCATTTTAGCGTTGACATTTCTGCAGGCGGAGGCGGTTTTGTTGGTCCCCTTGTTGACATCGGCATCGTTCCTAGAACTCCATTTGAAGTACGAGATGGGTGGGCAGAGTGGACCATTGAAGCAACTAGGAATGATGTAAGGGAACTCATTCAACGATTTCGAATCGATGAATTTCCTCACCGCCTAGTATCAACACGAAATTCACGCTCACGGCTCCTTACCCAACGTCAGCGAGAAGTCTTTGAGTTGGCCACACGTGAAGGTTACTGGGATGTTCCTCGGCGCATAAACCTCACAGAACTTGCTGCAGTTTTGGGTGTTGCAAAATCAACACTCTCAAACCAACTACAGCGTATTGAGTCGGCTGTGTTTAACGCCTTTGCTGAAGATATTCGCCGTCAAAGCCCCTAACATGTTCGTACGAATATGTTCGTGGATGATATATACTATAGCCCTCCTTACCAGTATTCATGGACAACCTACCTAACACCTGGGATGACTGGATTAACAATTTCAAAACATGGCAAGACAATGTCGGTTTCAAGCGTGAATGGATGGGAGATTTTGACCTCTCAATCCAATTCGACTGGGAGCGTGCTGGCGATTCCATAGAATTTGGAGATTATGAAGGACGAGCAAAATGGGAGCGCTCCTTACAGGTTCCACATCAGAGCATGAGAGACGCCCTTGTTAGTATGATTACTGTTCAAGGTGACACGGAGTTTGCATCTGTTGAACAACAGAGGCATCTACTTGCAACGGCACCAACTGACTACGATCGTTACGCTGCCGCACGTATCATGGCTGAAGAACAACGCCATGGATGGCAAATGGCCTACCTTCTCATGACATACTTCGGGCAACAAGGACGACGAGAGGCGCAAAAACTTCTCGAGCGTAATGCTCAGGATGGAGACCGTCTGCTCGGCGCCTTTAATCGCCCTATGCCGCACTGGCTCGACTTCTTCTGCTATACCATGTTCGTTGACCGTGATGGAAAATACCAACTTGGCATGCTCTCTACATCTGCCTTCAAGCCTCTTGCTGCCAGCATGGGTCCAATGCTCAAAGAAGAGTCATTCCATCTTGGAACGGGCTCTAACGGCCTGCGCCGAGTCATCAAAGCTGGTGTTATTCCAATAGATTTACTCCAGCGCTTCATCAACAAGTGGATCTCCACTGCCCACGATTTATTCGGAGTTGATGCGTCATCATCCGCTCATTGGTCCTATGTTTGGGGCATCAAAGGTCGCTGGGATGAGCGCAAAAAACTTGAGAATGGAGATACTGTAATCAAGGAAAAACTCAATGAAGAAGCTCGTGGACACTATCACGATGAAATCGTGATGGAAGTAAATAAACTAAACAAACACCTACCTGAAGGTTCTACCGAACTCTATGTTCCACACGAGAACTTCAACCGTGAAATTGGAGCATTCAAGCGACAGCACTTTACCGTTGAAGGAGAAAAGTTTGAAGGAACCGACGCAGATTGGGCCGCATACACTAAGAATCATCTACCAAACTCCCAAGATGAAGAAGACCTCAAGGAATTCTTCAAACTCAAATGGGTCGCTGAAAAACCAATGAATGCGAAGCAAATCGCTTCCGGTATTGGCGCTCATGCTTGAATACAGCGAGTGATACCGATGATTCCTGTCGCCCTTTATGGCATTGATGTCACCTTGTGTGAACGATTCTTTGAAGAAATGTCCACTTTGGTATCCGATGCGTATGAAGACCAAGCGTACATAGAAGTCCTCTATGCCATCAATTCAAAACATCCAATTGAGCACATTAGGCTGGCAGACAACTGGGCGCAGCGCGCCCCGTACGCATGGCCAGAAGATATTCTCAACGAAATTGAGATGGTATTTAGGACAACAACTTATCCTGATGTTTCTCTTCTAGAACACCTGCTCACTCTTGACTTGGTCGATGCTCAACGGGTATCAGAATGGATGCATTTCTCAACCAACACATTCCCCATATATTCCAAAAAGGCTTGTGAAACGCTCACAAGAATGGGCCTAGAAACACCATACAGGCCTGAAGACATTACCAGTTATGGATTGTATGTGAGTAGAATTGAAGGACTCAAACTCTATGCACCAGCAACTGGATTACCAGAAATCGGATTGCCAAGGTCTCGCATGCTACAACTTGGTTTGGAGCGCTTTAAATGAAAAATGCCAAAGTCCACGCGAAACTTCTCATTGTCGCAGCAATATGGGGATTAGGATGGCCCGCAGGGCGAATTGTCGCTGCTGAAGTAACACCAATCCTTGCCGCCTGGATACGTTACATCATCGTTGCTATCCTCTTCATTCTCTATTTGAGACAAAACGAGAAATGGTTCTACCCCTCTCCAACACAATGGAAAAAAATTACCTCAATAGCCTTCTTTTCGACATTCCTCTATCAAGCGATGTTCATGTACGGAATGAAATACACAGCAGCAGGGGATGCATCGTTGGTGATTACATTCAACCCTCTATTCACTGCCATCCTCGCAGTCCTCTTCCTCGGTGAACGATTTACACTAAGACTCGTAACTGGGCTCAGCCTTGCACTAATCGGTATGCTCGTGATTTTCACTGCCTCGCCCAATACCGATATTCCAGAGATAGAACGTTGGGTTGGTAATGCCTTCATCGCTGGAGCTGCTATGGCTTGGGCAGCATCAAGCGTTCTGATGAAGAAACTCATGAGCGAAACTCCTGAGGACGCCAAAGAACCCCTCACACCCGTTTTGGTTACTGTTTGGGCTTCACTGGTAGGTTTGCTTCTTCTTACTCCTTGGGCCAGTTATGAGGTATGGAGGGAAGGAATTTCAAATCCCTCGTTCAATGCTTGGGCGGGGATTGTATTTCTAGCAGTATTCTCCACCGTGTTAGCATATGTCTGGTTCGCAGACGGCATACACATCATTGGAGCAGGTAAAGCATCGTTCTATGTTTATCTCGTCCCCCCATTTGGAATTCTTGGGGGATGGTTACTCCTTGGAGAGCAACTTGGCCCAACGCTTCTAATCGCTTTTGCTCTCATTGTATCGGGTGTTGCTATCGCTCAAAAACAAGAAGATGAAAACGAGCAAGCATCATGAAGGTGAGCGCCCTCCCCCCTAATATGAGCATTCGGAATGTCGCCGTAATCGGGGCAGGCACCATGGGCGCAGGCATTGCACAAGTCTGCGCGCAATCAGGCTGGAATACATCACTTTACGACGCGTTCCCTGAGGGCTTGGAACGAGGCATGCAACGAATTGATGCATTCTGGGACAAAGGTATTGCAAGAGGTAAAACCACTCTAGAGCAAAAAGCAGAATGGGCAAAAAACCTCCACGCGGTTGAAGATTTTGCTGAAGCGGTCTCGTCTGCCGATTTGGTGATTGAGGCTGTTCCAGAGATCCCAGAACTGAAGCAAAAAGTGTTCAAAGAAATTGATGCTCATGCTCCCGAACACGCCGTTCTTGGAACCAATACCTCTTCCTTATCCATTGCAGATATAGCCAACGCAACAAAGCGCCCT
This sequence comes from Candidatus Poseidonia sp., assembly GCA_034402455.1. Lineage (GTDB taxonomy): Archaea > Thermoplasmatota > Poseidoniia > Poseidoniales > Poseidoniaceae > Poseidonia. Next base: position 4,070 of record DASCRS010000104.1, read on the forward strand.
GAACAAGTGATAGGGATGCATTTCTTCAACCCTGTACCCATTATGAAACTCCTGGAACTCGTTCGCCATGATACAACCTCTGAAGCCACCGTTGCTCTTGCTCAGTTTGCAGGAGAAGCCATGGGTAAAACAACAATCCTCGTCAAAGACATACCTGGATTTGCTACGAGCCGTCTTGGAGTCGTTCTCGGAAATGAGGCCATCCGAATGCTAGCTGATGGAGTCGCCAGCGCGAAGGATATCGATACCGCAATGGTGCTGGGTTACAAACATCCAATGGGCCCACTTGCTCTTACCGACTTGGTCGGATTGGACGTGCGGCGGGATATTCTCAAGAATTTGCAAACATCGTTTGGAGATGATTCCTATGCACCTCATCCACTTCTTGAGCGTCTTGTTGAAGAAGGTCGGCTAGGTAAAAAGTCTGGAAAAGGAATCTATGACTGGTCCACTGGAAGTGCTGAAGAAACCTCTCTAGAGTAAACATCACCATACATTCATGAACATGGAAGTTGACAACCGCATATGTCAGCAGCAGAATCAAGTATTTATGGCGCCAATCCCGAAGGAGCAAACCCCACTGGTGCTCAACCAGTTGGTGCCCAAATTGGAGTCAACTCGTTCTCACCCGTACCGATCGAGATAGGGCCTAAAAAGACACCAAAGACCCCCATGATTATTGCAGGAGTATTTGCGGCCCTCGGAGTCATTTCTCTCATCATAGCCACAGTTTTTGGAGCACAAGTAGAAGAAATATGGACCGATATTGAGGGTGAAAAGTACACGACTGAAATCGGAACGAGTGCAGACATCGTTTACGATGATGAAGACGGTATGGGAGAAGTCGGATGGGGCATTTTCATTGATGGAGATTACAACGACAACGATGGAAACGGAGAGGTTGACGCTTGTGAGACTTTTGTACTTAAGGTGATGAATAATGGCACAGATATTACCGATAAAGTATTCAAAAGCAACTGTGTGTATGATGAGTCTAACAATTCTGCAATCTGGCTCGGAATGGATGGAAAAATAGAAATTGGTACGGTCTGCAGTACACTCGACGAGAGCCACAGTTGTGAAATTGGCGAAACATATACTATCTCCAACAACGACTCTAAGACCATGTTCTTGTTTGATTACGACGAACTCTTTGGACCCCTGTTGGAGGATTCCATCGGCCTAGGC
>DASCRS010000105.1:0-3435 GCA_034402455.1 Candidatus Poseidonia sp.
GGAATGTTGGGCGCAGCATTAGTTGGAGTAATGATTTCCTTCATACTTCTGTCCCAAGGCGATATGCTCATGGAGGCAAACGGCTCCACACGGGCACAGGCGCTTTCTAATATTATTCGCTTCTCAACAACACTCATTGCATTAGGTCTCAGCGTACTTTTGGTAGGAGGAATTGCCTTTGCGTCCCTCATGAACGGGCCAGTAAAAGAACATATTTTTGAGGAAGAGTAGTGAATATCCTGCCAGATGTGCTGCCGTTGATTTCATAAGGAAGAGGTCGGTGGACTGCTCCATCAGGTGGTTAAATGTCCAAGGGTACACCGTCAATGGGAAAGCGTCAGAAGACCACTCACATACGCTGTCGCCGTTGCGGCCGCAGTGCTTACCACAAGCAAAAATCAGTTTGTGCTTCATGCGGATACGGCGAAACCTCACGAATGCGTAAATTCAACTGGTCGAAGAAGACCCACCGCCCTAAGGCCTGAACCTTGCGAAACAATCGCAATGATAAGAAGTAGCCATAGTTTAGTAGTGTTGAGGCGACACCATGTGCGGCATTATTGGTCTGGTTGGTCGTCAAGGATTCCATGTCAACCAATTGCTGTATGATGGATTGACTGTTCTGCAACACAGAGGTCAAGATGCAGCGGGGATTCTCACTGATTTCGAGAGTAATTTCCGTCTTCGAAAATCTAACGGATTGGTTTCGGATATTTTCTTCAAGCGCCATATGATGAGGCTTCAAGGAAATGTAGGTATCGGGCATGTCCGTTATCCAACAGCAGGGTCATCATCACGAGCTGAAGCCCAGCCATTTTATGTGAATTCACCGTATGGAATTGCTCTTGCTCACAATGGAAACCTAACCAATGCCAAGGAATTGGCTGTTATGCTTCGTGATGAATATATGCGCCACATCAACACTACAAGCGATTCAGAATTATTGCTGAATATGCTTGCAGTTGAAATTGGTCATCGCTCTAGGGCACTCAAAATAGAAGGCAATCCTCATATCAACATTGAAACAATTTTTGGGGCCGTTTCGGCTCTTCATGAGCATGTTCGTGGAGGTTACGCTTGTATTTCAGTGATTTCTGGTTATGGTGTTCTCGCCTTCCGTGATCCGAACGGAATTCGTCCGCTTGTATTTGGAAAGCGTGTAGTTGAGGGTGAAGAGGAATATATGGTGGCCAGCGAATCTGTATCAATCACCGCTCTTGGTTTCGAGGTTATCCGTGATGTGGCGCCAGGGGAAGCGATTTTCATCAGTTCTTCAGGCCATCTTTTCACGCGTCAATGTGCCCCAAAAAGTTCCTATTCGCCATGTATCTTTGAGTATGTATATTTTGCACGTCCCGATTCCGTCATCGATGGAATTTCTGTGTATCAAGCACGCCTGAATCAAGGCCAAAGGCTAGCAGAACGACTTCTTGAACAATGGCCAGACCATGACATTGATGCTGTGATTCCAATTCCAGATTCAGGCCGTATTGCAGCTTTACAGATGGCTAAAGCCCTTGAATTGCCCTACAGGGAAGGTTTTGTCAAGAACCGTTATGTTGGGCGGACTTTCATTATGCCAGGGCAAGCTCTACGAGAAAAATCTGTACGCAGAAAATTAAATGCAATTGAACATGAATTCAAAGGAAAGAATGTCCTTCTTGTGGACGATTCTATCGTTCGTGGGACAACCAGCGCTCAAATTATTGAAATGGCGAGAGAAGTAGGGGCTGCTAAGGTATACTTCGCTTCAGCAGCTCCACCAGTTCGCCATCCTAATGTCTACGGAATTGACATGCCTGCAGTTGAGGAATTCATCGCCAATGGAAAGTCAGTTGAAGAAATTGGAGAAGTGATAGGGGCTGACCGTCTATTTTACCAGACATTGGAAGATTTGGTTGATGTTACCTGGAATGATAGAGCAGGAATAGACCGCTTTGATTCAAGTTGCTTTGATGGAGAATACGTCACTGGAGACATTGATGAGGATTATCTTAGCCGATTGGAAAAGGAACGTAGCGATGCTTCTAAGAATCAATCAGATTTTGATGAAGAAGGAATCGGTCTTCATAATGATGAAGAAAACTGAAGTTGTTATCTTGCTCATTTGTAGCGAGGCCTTTTCAACCATTCCCACAAGCGGGATGCATGGTCTTGACTCGAGATGTCTTTAGATTGGTTGAGCCAAGCGGTAAGGTGAGCAATCTAGAACACTCTAGAGAAACATCCCATTTGGCGTGGGTTGAAGGGCGGAAGAACGTTTTTCTTGCAGAGATTGAAGAAGAATCATGCCGTGTTATTTGTAACACGCCTCAAGTTAATGAGGTATCTTTGCTTATGTTTCACCGTAAACAACTTGTTGTTGGTGATGAAATTGAGGGCCTTACTTTTTACGAACTTGATGGAAAGGTCGCTGGAAAATTGCAGATAGATGCGGGTGTCGTTCGCTGTATGCCTTGGGGCTTGAACATCGTGGTTTTAGATGGACTAGGGCAGTTACAACTTGTGATGTCTGACCTTGAGGTAAAATCGCTTTCGTCCAAGTATGAACTCGGGGATATCGTTGACATTGTCGTAGCGAGTGACCGTATTTATATCGCACTTCAAAACGGTTCTGTCCTTTCTTTGAATGAAGAAGCAATAATTTGGTCAAGGCCGATGAGAGGTTCAATTGGAGAAAGAATAACTGGTATGGGGTTGACCAAAAAAGGTGATTTTTTCTTAACTCGGGAGGGGCATGCACTTGTTTCTGGAGAAGAAGAAGCAATTGAATTTGAATTGTGGTCTGAAGGTGAACTTATTACTAGAAAAGATTTGAGTACGCGACTACTTACTTCATGCACAGGGGTGACGAAAACATTTCTTGGCTTTGATAACGGTGAAGTTCATCATCTCCTTGAAGACGGTACAATGGAGGCTGTTTTGCAAACACAGCACCCTATATTTCGCATTGTAAATTCGGGTAATACCATCGCAGCGAGTTCCTGGTTTTTCATTCATGGAATAGATGGAAGCGGGAATATTTGGAAGGTAGAACATCAAGGAATGGCAGTATGCCTCCATGCAGACGAACAGCGGGAACGCATCTATTTTGCAGGTGATGACCAAAATGATTTCACAGATGCTGAACCAATCGGGTGTATTGATTTGCAAGGCGAATCCAAAGAAATTGACCCATCTGAACTTTCAATATGGTTCACATCAACATCTCAGCAATCTGTATTAGGTGCTGATGAACTCTACAATGGAGATAATGCCGATGTTCTTGAGTTGCTAACTGAAACAGAGCGAGAATCAATGAATTCTCAAGGTGCAAGTTCGGGAGATTTGGAACTTCTTCTCAACGCAATGGGTGATGTTGATGCAACGAAAGAGGAGGGCAAATCTTCTCTCACAGTTAGCGATGACCAATTATTAGAGGCGCTTAACAATCCT
>DASCRS010000106.1:0-5097 GCA_034402455.1 Candidatus Poseidonia sp.
CCGATGCAAGCACGGAAGATAAGGAGACAATTGACAAAATACTCGCAGTTAGCGAGTTCTCATACGGGGCAGCGGGAGTAAGCATTGCTGTATTCATCCTCGCGCTTGCTTTCTTAACCGAAGGCACTAATCAAGCGAAAGTAGCCATTCTTTCAGGAGGAATAGTAATGCTATGGGGTGTTTTGACTGCCGTTGCTTGGTATTTGCAAGGAGAGAACGTCATTGTCTTTATGGCCGTTATGTACGCAATCATCACCGCACCGATGTTCATTTCTGGTATGCTTCATCTGAATGATGATGGGGGCGGAGGGTCAACCTCTACCGAAGAAGCCTCTGAATGATAAAAACATCATCTCAACTAAACCTGGCTCGAAAGCCTAGAACTACAGATGCGAAAGCAGGTCGCAAAAAGTTCTTTGAACAACAATTGGCAATTATATGCGAGATTGCGAAAGCACTGAGCAAGAAACGGAAGTGGAATGTTCATGTGCTGAATAGTCAACCAAACCACATGAACCCCCTCGTTAAATCCCTCTTGGAATTCAATCAAGCCTTTGATATTCCAAAACTCGAATCTCCAGCCCTAGGCCCCGATGAGTTGATTGAATTGCGTATCAAACTCCTTGAAGAGGAAGTCAGGGAATACGCAGAAGCAGCCCGAGCAGGTGATTTGGTAGAAGTCCTTGATGCTCTCGCTGATATAGGATACATCCTTGCTGGGACCATAATCAATCACGGTATGCAAGGCATCTACGATGATGCATTCAATGAAGTGCATCGGTCAAACATGGCCAAACTCGTGGATGGAAAAGTCCTGCGAAGGGATGACGGGAAAGTCTTGAAGCCAGAGGGTTGGCAACCACCTCAACTCGCTCAATTTCTTCCATCGGTTGAGTAAGCTAGTTCACATGGTTTCATGAAAGATGAGGTTCTCGTCGGGGTTATGACGCGACCTGTTGCATTGGTTACTGGAGGAGGCCGCGGCATTGGTGCGGCGATTTCTGACCGACTCGCTGCTGATGGATACGATGTTTTGTTGACCTATAACCAATCTTCAAAACCCGCTGAAATGGTCGTGGATGTCATCCGTGAACGAGGTGATGATGCGCTTGCTGTCAAGGTGGATTGTTCCGATTTAGGAGAAGTATCCCTTCTTGGCCAACACCCTTGGATGGCTCGGAAAATCGATGTGTTGGTACTCAATCATGGAATTTACAATCGTGTCGATGGGAAAAAAATGACGCTAGATGACCTAGAAACCACAATGAAAACCAATTTTGAAGGGGCTGTTGCCGTTTGGAAAGCGGTCCAACCCCATCTTACAGAAAAAGCTAGAATGGTTGTTGTAGGGTCACAATTAGGAATTCGTGGCTCCCCCCATGGAGCAGATTATTCCGCATCAAAGGCAGCACTCTCAGCATGGGCACGATCACTTGCTCAATCCGTTGGCCCAGAAGGAAAGCGAGTGAATATTCTCGCTCCAGGCTATGTTGACACAGATTTACTGGGTGGTGATTCACCTGAGAAACGTCGTCAACGTCAAACTGAGGTCCCACTTCAGCGAGTCGGAACAGCCGAAGACATGGCCTCCACCGTTTCTTTTCTTGTTGGCCCTGATTCTTCGTACATTACAGGAGCAATTCTTCATGTCAATGGTGGACTTTATCTCCCCTAATCGTGCCATAAGTTGGGTGATGGCATGGTCAAACAATGGGATGATGATGGGGCGTTTGAATCTGAGGCAGACCGTTTCGTAGGTGATGTTGACCTTACTTTGCGCAACCCGTTTGACCTGTCAAAGGCCCTTGAAGGTGCGGCTTTGGATGAACTAAACCCTTCTGTCAAGAAGTTTGAACTTCATGCTGAGTTCACTCCTGGGGGCGACCAGCCAAAAGCAATTGAAAATTTAATTTCTCAATTGGAAAATGGGCAAGAACGATGTATCCTTCTTGGAGTTACAGGCAGTGGGAAAACATTTGCGATGGCTCACGTGATTCAGAAGTTGAATATCCCTACTCTCATTATGAGCCATAACAAAACCCTTGCACGGCAACTTCATCAAGAAATGGTAGGATACTTTCCTAATAATGCCGTGGAATATTTTGTATCACACTATGACTACTATCAACCCGAAGCATACCTTGCAAAACGTGACCTCTACATCGACAAAGAATTGAGTATTAACGAACGTATTGAACAGGAACGATTTGCTGCTGTTGCTTCTTTGGTCACACGCCCAGATTGCGTGGTCGTATCCTCGGTATCATGCATCTATGGACTCAACCCCCCCGAAACATTCCTTGAGTACCATGTTCGTTGTCATGTTGGGCAAGTTATTGAGACCAGTGATCTGTTAAAGGAACTCATTGAACTCCAATACCGAAGGACAATAACAGACCTCAGTCGAGGGGAATGCCGCGTTCGGGGAGAAGTGATTGATGTTTGGATGCCAAGTAGGGACGACCCACTGCGGATTGTTTTTGATTTTGACGGAATCAAGAGCATCCAAATCTGTGACCCCGTGACATGGGAGGTTCTTGACGAATTGGACGAAGCCTGGATTCATCCGAAAGAATTCTTCATGACAAGCCCTGAACGGTTTGAAGCTGCTCTAAAATCCATTGAAGAAGAACTCAACTCTAGAAGCAAGTATTTTGCCAAAGAAGGGCGGGAACTTGAACGCTATCGTTTGGAACAACGGACGGAATACGATCTTGAAATGTTACGCGAAATCGGTCATTGCCAAGCCATTGAAAACTATTCACTCCATTTTGATGGACGAGAACGGGGCCAGCGCCCGTACTGTTTATTGGATTTCTTCGCAGCATGCGCCAATCAATTCCACGGAAATCCAGAAAAATTCCTTGTCATCATGGATGAATCACACGTCAGCCTCCCTCAAGTTGGAGGAATGTATCACGGTGACCGCTCGAGAAAAGAGAGCCTCATAGAACACGGATTCCGCCTACCTACTGCTGCTGATAATCGCCCACTCAAGATACCTGAATTTCAGAGCCTTGTCCCCCAGATGGTCTATGTTTCTGCCACTCCTGGTGAGCGAGAATTACGACACCTTTGCGAAATTACCGGACAACCTCTCCCGAAGGGACTTGAACACGCTGCAAGTCAAGGTGGAGCGGGGCCTGCTGACCGAGACAAAAAACATCCTGAAGCAGAATCCATGTACGACATGTTGCAGACCATCCAAGGAATCGCGAAGATGGAGTTGCGGCCGACAGGACTCTTGGATCCAGAAATAGAGGTTAGACCAACCGCTGGGCAAATCAATGATTTGCTCACTGAAATCAATGCACGAATTGAACAATCTCAACGCTGCCTTGTCACTGTCCTAACCATCAAGTTTGCAGAAGAAGTTGCTGCTTATCTTAACAGAATGGGAGTGAAGGCCCACCACTTGCACTCTGAGATTGATACCATAGAACGGACTGAAATCATCAATGCCCTTCGACACGGCCACATTGATGTCATCGTCGGAATCAATCTCTTGCGTGAAGGTCTTGATATTCCCGAGGTTAGTCTTGTGGCCATTTTTGATGCTGACCGTCAGGGATTTTTGAGAAATGAACGTAGTCTTCTTCAGACCATTGGACGAGCTGCACGAAATCAAGATGGAAAGGTACTGCTCTACGCAGACGGATTCTCTCCTGGCATGGAAGCAGCAATACGGCAAACTATCGAAAGACGTGAGCGACAGCATGCCAATAACGTAGCCCTTGGAATCACACCGAAAACCATCGTCAAAGCCCTCCCTGTCATGGGAGATACTGATGAGATAATTGCTGGAACGACTACTGCAGGAGATGGTTCTCGCCGGCTTATCGCCAAGAAAGGCGGGCGCAAAGGAGGCGACTGGGCGCAGCGGTTGAATTTGGGTGCTGGCTCTTGGGCCTCAACTAATGAAAAGGAAGAAATTTCAATTGGAAAATCAAATTCGCAATTGACTTATGATGAGCCAGGAGATGTTTCCGACCACCTCACGCCGCATGAGCGCTCAGAATTATTGGCTGAATTGCGCGCTGAAATGGAGACTGCGGCCAAATCCTTAGATTTCGAACAAGCTGCTCGTCTGCGTGACCGCATTCATGAATTGGAGCGATTGGAAGATTGAGAGGTGAGTTCCAAGTGAACACCTTCATGAAGCGGAGCCGCGAGGTTGCAATATGGCGATTGACCCTAAGGACTTTGACACCCCGGTTGTGGATTATGATTTTTCCAAAGCATCTACACCACAACAATTGATTCAGCAAATGGCCTCTGCTGGCGGATTTACCGCCACAAAATTCGCAACAGCACGGGAAATTATTGCCCGAATGAAATCTGATATAGACGAGGTTGACGCCGACCCATCCCGAGTAACCAACTGGCTCTCATTCCCTGCTTGTCTATGTGCAACTGGGACCCGCGGATTCTTTGTAGAAGCGATTAAACGCAAGATGTTTAACGTGGTTTCCACTACCTGCGGAACACTTGATCACGATATTGCTAGGGCGTACAAACACTACTATCATGGGTCGTTTGAACTTGATGATGTGGAACTTGGTGAACACTCCCTCATGAGACTTGGCAATGTGGTCGTCCCCAATGCTTCGTATGGAGAAATTATTGAAGCAGTAGTCATGCCTGCCTTGGAAGAAATCTACGAAGAACGCCTCGCTTCAACTGGAAAAACTGGCGCAGATGCATGGTTAGGCTTTGGCTCCATTCACCTCGTATGGGAACTTGGCAAGCGAATTGGAACGCCGGATTCTCTCATATATTGGGCCGCCAAAAATAAGATCCCTATCTGTATTCCAGGAATTACTGACGGTTCAATTGGGGCGCAACTATTCATGTTTAGGCAGAAGCATCGAGATTTTCACATTGACACATTGGCCGACGAACAGGTGATGAGTGACCTCACCTGGGACGTAGAGGCTTCAAACGCCCTCATGGTTGGAGGAGGAATCTCAAAACACCATGTCATTTGGTGGAATCAATACAGAGGCGGTTTAGACAGTGCAGTCTATATCACAACCGCACCCGAACACGACGGTAGCCTCTCTGGTGCAAGGCTAAGAGAAGCAATATCTTGGGGTA
>DASCRS010000107.1:0-7290 GCA_034402455.1 Candidatus Poseidonia sp.
TTGGGTATCGCCACTGTTTCTTAGGAGCGAGGCCGCTGATATAATGCTTCCTCCGAGAATAGACGATTTTGTTACACTTGGTGACAGATTAACGGTGTTTTTTTTACATCTTAATCAAGCAATGTAAGTAAAAGCAAACCTTTCCAGTGGAAATACATAACTAAATGTAACTATTATGCTATTTTATGAGTGAAGTTAATCAATTACTACTGTATGGTGTTGTTTGAGGTGACTAGTGATGCCCATCCAGAGGATTCGTTCGGCAGCTCATCGCAGAATTTTATTTTGGTTGAGTCAAGGACCTAGTACTGTCTCTGAAATCGCTAATGAATTTGACATGAGAATGCCCCACGCCTCGCTTGCGTGCCGGCAATTAAGGGCATCAGGAGACATTTATCGTGATGATGCAGCAGGTATTCGAAAGGCCCCCCTTTACTTGAGTCAATCCGGGCTGAAGCGTCTAGAAAACGACGCTTTGGCAAAATCCAAACTCCATGTTGAAACGATTCCTAATGGAATGGATGGAATCATCCTACAATTAGATGGCTCCGATGTCTTAATTGGTTATACACAACCACCAAAATCACCTCTACTTTTTGTCGCTGATGCATCAATTCCTCTCTCGACTATTTCCAATGGAAATATAGGGGGGGCGTGGATTCTTTGCCAACATCAACAGTTTCGATGGTATGATCTTGAAACACTCGCCCCAACCGAACCCCCCATCTCTTCTGGAATTGGAACATTAGATGAATTCAATGAGACAATTGAAAAAATTGGTATTGTCCGTGGTTCAATAATAGAACGAACAGAATCTTCAGTACTGCTTGAAGGGCAGTGGTTTTCCTCTCCAGAAAACAATCCCACACCCACTTCATTTAATCATGGACAAAATGTCCTTGGAACGGTTGAAGGATGTGAAGTCAACTACGCACCTCCACAGGGTTCGCACGCAGATTTGTCATCTTCCCTAGACCGAAAGTTGGTACTCAATGCAATGAGTCATGATTGTTTGAGGCTGAGCGAAGAAAATAGCGGCTCATTGACAACTTTGCCGATTGCTGTCCTCTATTCTTGGCTGCAACTTCGCCATCCAAGGATGACCGCAGAGAAAATCAATGCACGTTACGAAGAGCTTGCGATGTTATTGCGCTCTAGAACAGAGGCCTTACCACTTCCAGCAAAGCGAGACATCGTTGGTGATTTTGGGGAAGTTGAATGGGTTGAAATGGAATTTGAGCGAGGAACTGTCAATATCTATGGAATGTCTCCACTTGGACTACGTTCGGTTTGTGAATATATCTTGAATCATTCATTACATCCATTTGTCATAGAATGGCCTTTCCCACATCCAGAAAATGCGTTTGTTGAAAGAATCCTAAATCACCCCATGTGCCAGATGGTCGTTACTCGGAATTTGGATGGAGAAACAGTACCTAAAGCAAGCGTCTCAATCAAGGGTTCGCCCCATCTTGCACAATTACGCGTCCATCTAAATCGTTCTACGGTACTACCATTGATTTTAGACACATCACTCGAGCAATCATCAAAGAATCTGATGCTGGATGTGTTTCCACAACACGGGGATGAATTGTTACAAGCATTTGCCAGCGGATATTTAGATTCGAAACCCTTCAGTCGTGTTATCGACGATTTTGAAGAACAAAATGCGATGTTGAAAGCCATAGATGTATATCCTGGTGGAAATGAAAAACTCGCTAATGAACTTGAATCACAATGGCCTATAGCAGCATGGATTGCTTCCCCGTCAGAGGGTAGGACGAACCGGTGGATCCGTCTTCAAAATCACCTGCCAAGTGGTTGGATTGACCTCCATCCGCCGTCTGAATTTGACCTCAATACCCTCGCCCATTCACTTCACAAGGGAAGTGGCGTGTGGCTAAAGAAAGCCTTCCGTAGACTGACTTTAGAATTGCGCTCATCGCCAGAAATTTTGCTAAACATTTCCACGGCAATGAATCAAGGAAAACAAGGTTCTTGGTTGGCAGCCGTCGTTTTAGGAACGGCCTCATCACTCGGAGATGAATTTGATGAATTGATTGTTCGCAGTAGTTCCTTTTGGCTAGATGCACCTCGCCTACCAGAATTCGTTCTCCCGTTGCTATTTCCTGCAAGTAAGAATCTCTCAGATGCTCGTCTGTCATTGCTAAAGAAATGGTTAGTAGCAGCAGTGGCTCACCCTGAACAATCGTTCATACGGTTATGGGCAACCACGGTTCAAACCATCATTCGCCGTGAGCCATGGATCGCAGAAAATGTACGTTTAGCAATGGAGAACCTCCCTCATACTTGGTGGGCGCCATGTGCGAGCCAGTGGCTTCTTCTTCAACTCAATACATCATCAGGACGAATATGGTTAAGGGATAGGCCAATCTCTTGGCCAGCCCTTGTCGCCCGTTCGAAGGGCGAACTTGGAGGAATTCCAGGGGCCCCGCTTGCACATCCAGGGATCACGCTAACGAGTGAAGATTTGCTGCCCACGAAACTGCTCAGCCCTGGCAAGGGAACTTCATCATTGAACGATCTCTATGAAATGACATATGCTTTAGAACAACGATTGCCAGTTCCTTCTTTGAAGACTCACCCCGAGGGAGCATGGTTGGTCCAACCGATTGATTCATGGCCCACTTTCAGCCCCTCAGTAATCGACGAAGGAGACCCTTCCATTGGCCTATTGCTCTATTCAAGGTCATTTGCTGCTCGGCAGCAAGTAACGATGGATTGAAAAGGAACGCGCCACAGGATTTGCTTACCGTACCTGCAACATCGGGCTGAGCTACTGTGAAATTGCTATGACGTCTGACACCATGAGTACGGCCGCAATCGAAGACTGGGAGGACCCTTCGGGGAATGAATTCCGGTGCAAATGCGGTAAACCATCGGTAGGTTATGGGTCCTTGAATGACGACAGGATGACCTCAAGACAACCACCCTACTGGACAGCAAGCCCCGATACCGAGGGTCAGGCCTTTGAGTAACCGATGAAAGAGGCCGTTAGGTGTCGGGGCACAGCTGCCCGCTCAAATTCGCTTTGTTCGGCCGAGAGGATGCGATGACCTCAAAGGCCGCTCTCCCTCTCATCTTTACATGGAGCTACCAGAGACCTTTGCATGTTGTCTGGTCGGTGGAACATTTGACCGCTTCCATGCAGGCCATAGTCTCCTTCTCAACGCTGCTAAAAAGGCTGCAAAAAGAATTGAAATTCATGTCACTTCTGACCTTGTGGCAGAGGCAAAGTCCCCATTCATTCAATCGTTTGAAAATCGCAGAGAAGTACTTCTGCAGTGGGCCGAGAAGAATGCTCCTGGCAGAGTAACAATCCACATATTATCTGATGTTATGGGGCCAGCACCAGTACACAAAGAAGCTGATTGCATCGTTGCAAGTCCCGAAACCCGAGGCCAATGTGAAGCAATTAACGAAACGCGCGTACAAAATGGCCTTTCCACGCTTGAAATTATTGAAGTATCTCACATGCATGATATCAAAGGAGGAATCATCAGTTCTTCCCGAATTCGTAATGGGCATATCGACCAGCAAGGACACCCATGGATAGAATCTCATTACCGCGAGAATACATTATTGATGCACCCGCGGCTTGACGCAGAATTGAAAACTCCAATGGGAGTTTTGTTTGAAGGTCCCGAAGAAGCCCCAGAGGTCGCTATGTATGCTGCTTTGGATGATTTGGACCTAAGTATAATGGCACTGATTGCGGTTGGGGATGTGACGGTTACAACACTTTTGGACATGGGTTATGTGCCAGATGTAGGGCTTATTGATGGCCAGACAAAGCGAACTCCTCTAGCGAAAGAAAAGCAGGTCAATACCGAACGTTTTGCTTCAATAATAAATGCAGAAAACCCTCCTGGACAACTCACACCAAGCCTGCTCACTGCTATTGAGCAAGCCTGCTCCTCTGATGAACCAACCTTGATTGATGTTGAAGGTGAAGAAGACCTAGCACCTTTGTATATCCATTTGGTCGCTCCAATCGGTTCTCAAATTATCTATGGTCAACCTGGCAAAGGAGTTGTTCTCCAGCAAACAACACTCGAAACGAAGAAACGTTGTAGAAATCTACTTGGATTTTTTGAGGTGAAGTAATGAAAACCTCTCTCGTGTCAATAACCGTATGTGTGAGAAATGGTTCTAATTGGATAGATGGATGTCTAAAAGCCCTCACAGAACAGACCTATCCCTCGATTGAAATTTTGGTTGTTAATGACGGTTCAAGTGATGATGCTAAAGCCATATTAGAAGAATGGAATGACCCTAATGGCAAGAATGGACCGCCTATTCGCGTCCACCATCAAGACCTCCTTGGATTATCCGCAGGGAGGCAATGGGCGCTTCAACACGCAAAGGGTGAATGGGTAGCAATTACTGATATCGATGTCCGTCCAGAGCAAGATTGGATTACAAATCTAATCGCTGAAATACAACCCTTGTCCAATGATGAGCGTGTTGTGGCTGTAACAGGGAGAACTGTATTTGAACGCGCCGAGGATTTGGTAAGTCGTTTTCGTTCAGTAGAAGTCGCATCCAAATACCGTTCCCGCCCCCGCAGAACAAGTCTTGCGAATGGTCCGTGCTCCATGTTTCATCGCGAATCTTTGCTTGAAGTAGGTGGATTTGATCCTGATTGGTATCATGCAGAGGACATGGAAGTCAGTTTGCGCTTGATGGAATCAGGAGGGACCATCGTTTATGCTCCAGAAGCATTGGTTCGCCATGTGCCTGAAACGGGTACGAAGCGTTTCTTGAACAAGAGAAGAAGAGATGCAAGGGCACACATGAGAATAGTTCGTCATTATCCAAAATCGAAACGCACTGGGCCCGGATTTGATTTTTTAGGCAATTCGGCGATGGTATTGGTTCTCTTCCCTTTGTGGTTGGCGATTTTTTGTTCTGGACTTCCATTTTTATATGAATTAATTCAATCTGGAACGGGCAATTGGGACGAGGTTATGGGCTGGTGGCAGACTAAAATTCTCATTGGCTCGTTTATTTTACTCCTGACTCATGAAATCATTCTCTGGGGAGGGCCTCTAGGAGTGGTAAATCGGACCGTAATGAGGTCAACAAAGAGCAGCAAGATTATGGCTATGTTTGGTGTGAGACGTTTGACGATTTTGTGGAGCATCGCCTTATGGCATGGAATCATCCTTGGTTGTTTTGATGCTGCCTTAGGAAAACACGGACACAAACCTTTGCTGAGAAGCAAAAAGAAATGATTCAATCAAGATTTTCGTCGCCAGGAGGAACACGACTCGCATGATTGAGTGCAAATCCTGCAGCGATCAATGCGATGGAAACAGAATATACTCCAACATCTATCCATCCTTTGTAACAAATACCGAACCAGAAGTAGAATATCATGCCAAGGAGGAGGCACCATGCAGCCATGGTTCGTTGTCCACCGCCAACAGATGGGTCTGCAAGAGCAGTCCATGTATCATTGACTAACAAGGAGGTAGCCCACTCTGAGATTCCCTTCGTTTCGTTGATGGTTTTCATGCCAAATCCAACCATAGCAAAACATGCGGCGAGGAATACAGTATCGCCAAGAATTTCGTAGTGGAAGCCGTCCTTTGCGGAGCCAAATGCTGGGTTCGTCATCTCAAAGGTTAGCAGTCCCCCCCAAGATACATGCTGCGCAGGTGTTGCTGCGGAAAACATGTTCAAAACAGCCAATAGCAAGCCCCATGCGCCGAGTGTAACGATGAAATTTGCCCACACTGGAGAGGGCTGGGAGGGCGATGTCTTGGCGGCCGCATCTGAAGATTCGCCGTTGGTCATACTCACGCCGACTGGCGATGCGGATATAAGAACACCGAAAAAAAATCTGCCGCTTTTTCTCATTGTGCGGCAACAAATCTCTATTCAAAGTGAAGATTGATACCGGTAGGATGCAGCAAATACTGCTCCCATTTCAGCTTCTGATTCTACCATGATTTGAGGGGCATCGATGTTCTTTGGAACACAGGATGCAATCTCCTTTGAACGTCCGTAGCGGCCTTTGCTTACCGTGCGTGCAGTAATTAGTCCAAGCATGTCAAGATTTGAAATCAAACCAGATATTCTTCGTTGTGTTAGTGCGTGTTGGTTGATTTGCAAACAGGCTTGTCGGTAGATGTCGTATACCTGCCCAGTTTGAACATTACGCAACCCGTTCTTTTCATTGATAAGAACAGCGGCCAGTACCAACTTTTGCTGACTAGGAAGAGATGAGATAACTGGAGTAATTTGATCAGCTTCAATTTGACTTTGCGCTATGCGAACATGACTTTGATTTACCACAGTTTCACCATCTTGCTCTGCTTTTTCAGTTGATATACGAAGCAAATCTAGAGCACATCGGGCATCACCGTGCTCTTGAGCAGCCAGTGCAGCACACAATTCAATGACACCTGGTTGGAGAACATTTTCTTGAAGTCCTTCTTCTGAACGCTGCCTCAAAATATCCTGTAACTGTTCAGCATCGTAAGGGCGGAAGAGGACATCCAACTGTCCTAGGCGTGAGCGAACACGGGGGTCAAGGAAGTCAGTGAATTTCAGGTCGTTTGAAATTCCGATAACACATGCTCTTGCATTTTTGAGAGATGAATTTAGGCTGGTGAGATTATACAATAGATCATCCCCCGCCTTTCGAACAAGATGGTCGATCTCATCAAGAACGATGATGAAAACTCCCCCTCTGGAATCCATTCTTCGCACGAGTTCGCTGAAAACTCGGTCAGTGGGCCATCCAGTGAATGGGATTTCATCTTGCTCATACTCTTCAAGAAGAGAATTACCGATATGGCTCAAAACACGATACTGAGTGTCAATTTGTCGGCAATTTACAATCACAGGGTTCACTTTTCTCCCAATAGTTTCCCCTTTTGCCTTGAGATGATGACAGACATATCCTGTAACTGCTGTTTTACCAGCACCAGTGACTCCGTAAAGCGTCATGTTTGAAGGAATATGTCCTTTCAAAGCCTCCCATAGGTTGTAGGAAATTTTCTCTATTTCATCGTTTCGATGTGGTAAAAGATTAGGTCTGAAATCATGGCGAAGAATTTCTTTATTCTTGAACAATGTTTTCTGGGACATGAACTTGTCGAAGATGTTCTTCTCCATTCAATTTCTCCCCCTATTTATAGCAACATGCAAGCATCCCGGACTGGGGTGCGTGCCGTATTCGCCATGAGTCCGAGTCCCCCTTATATGCCTGTCCACTACTTCTTTTGGAAGTAGGTGATTTACGAACAAGACAACGGC
>DASCRS010000108.1:0-14267 GCA_034402455.1 Candidatus Poseidonia sp.
GCCGCCGTCATGAGCATGGGGTCAATCAACCCGCTTGGATGCCATGTGATGAATAATAGGCCGCCCTCTGGTGGAAGGTTTTCATCATCAACAATGTTGATTTCACGAAACCAAATGTTCGTTAAAAAGCGATAAAAACGCCTTGCAATACGATAGGAAAGTGGGATTTTATCCCCTTCGCCCCCACTAGGGTCCTTTAACCACCGCATGATAGGTGGAGGTTTTGCTTTCCTTTTAGCAACATCTCCGACTAATTTCAACTCAAGGGTCTTCGGTGGTGTCTTCTTTGGTTTGTTCGTCTTCTTGATTCGCACTTTCTGTTGTAGTTTCACTTGAACGAGATTTTAGGCGCTTCCATCTTTGAGTGGCCCGTATGTACTTCAGTGGATGGTCCATCCATGGTTGATCACATGTTCGGTTATCGCCAGGAAGAACGGGGCAGTTGTGATTGACCTTCAATTTCCCACAACCCGCGGGCGTGTATTCGTGCTGGTATACGTGTTCAACCTGATAGGAGGTTGTTGCTTCACTAAAATCGGGGGCTCCTCTGAAAAAACCAACGCACGCCTCTTGGGGAAGAGCCAGGGTTGCAGACATTGACGCCAGAAATAACCGTCCAAAGTGGTTCACGTTAACACCATTAGTAAGTTCAGCAATTGTTTTTTGCATGCATGGAGGCCAATCGCTCTCCTCTGCCCCAACCAAAGCAATGGCTTCACTTGCCTTATTAGCCATCAAATTACGAACCATTCCTACTGGCTCTGCGAGGCGAACTGCCAAATCAGTGGTAACTTCTGCCATTTTCTCCAATGTTTCGGTTTCAATACCAATTTTGATACGTTCCCGTAAAAGCCGTGCCAACTTGGCAGAAGAGGTATATTGTCTTTCATTATGAAGCGTAATCCATCCATTTTGGATATCTACATTCGGAAGGCGCCATCGGTCACCAGTAATCTTAGGGCAGATTTCGATAAAGTCTGAAAGCCCTATTTTCCAAATAGAAGAATTGCCCTGACGTAATTGACGCATGCTCATCGATGTGGAGGTCACGACAGTTGGTGGGCTTTCGTGGGTTGCTTGAACTGCTTGAGAAATATAGGTTTTAGCAAGGACTGCGAGGTTAACCTCATCTTGAATCAACAATTGTTCTGCTCTGGCTGCTTCTGCCTGTGCCCATCGCGCAATCAAACGTTCATCCTCACTCGCACAAACAACCAGACGTGCATAGTAAAACGAAAATGCCTCAATCAATCTCCCTTCTTCAGTGTGAATGTCTCCTCCAACGACTTGAACTCCTTCTTTGGATTGGACCGAATCGATAAGCCGGATACGGGCTCTCTGGCGTGCTTTTTCCATCCATGGGCCATCAAGAAGTTCATTCAAATCTATGGCGTGACGTTGAGCCATATCTCGTATCCATTGTGCCGCTTGAGGGAGAAATGGGTAGCGCGCGAAGGTGACTTCATCCGTCAAAACCGGAGGCTTGGTTGGGACGGGCATGGTCGTACCTCAGCGGCCACTGATTATGAAGTTCAATGTCGGAGATGGTTTCTTGTGGATGGGAGTTTTGGAGGCGGCATGGATGAATCCCTTCTTGCCGAGGTGATCAACATCCAAAACGATGTTCGAAGTGAGTTTGGTTGGACATATCAAGATGATGTGGACAGTGCGCAAGCAATGTTTCAAGTGTTTCAATCAAACGAACCGTTTGGTGTCCCTCATTGGTCAAATGAGGGAAGAAATGAGGCTTTGCTCAATACCAAAGAGAGGTTGAGCAGAGCGGAAACCATTGTGTTGGTTGGTGCGGCTGCAAAAAAGGCCGATTTGGAAAGTGAATGGCCGGATGGGACTCAATTTATTGCTGCCGACGGAGCAGTAGGAGCGTTCCCTAACCACCTCAAACCAGCTTGTATCATAACCGACCTCGACGGTGGAATGCATTTAGAGCAAGCAGCATCCAACGGTTTTACTATGGTTGTTCACGCCCATGGTGACAACCAAAATGTGTGGGAACAGTATTTTCCTTTATGGGCAAAAAACGGCCAACCACCGTTAATTCTAACGCATCAAACCCACGAACATTTTGACCATGTGCACAACCCAGGTGGATTTACAGACGGGGACCGAGCAGCATGTTTCCTGCATTGGTTGAACATTGACCTATCGAGGGTAAAACTGGTTGGTTTCTCCACTGAAAGTGTTGGAATATGGTCTGGAACGACAAATCCTGAACTAAAAATCAAGAAACTGGGCTGGATGGAAAAAATATTGAAGCGGTTGCATCCTATTTTTGATGAACACATATTTTGAGAGCCATATTTGAAGGTTTTTTCATGACTTAGAACATAACCATATGAAGGAGAAGGGGGATTGAAAATTATGGTGGAGCGAAAAGAATGGATAAAACCAGTCATGTGGCTGGTAGCTATTCTCGTTGTCAACAGTTTATGGTCTACTGTAGCATCCCAAGAAGCCCCTAACGAGATTAATTCCCCCTCCCAGACGCAAAAATATCGTGAAGTGATTGTGGCCTCCGTTGCTGAACTTGACAGACCCTTACCCGCTCGAATGGTGGTTTCTTTTTCCGCAGAAAATACTGACACTGGTTCAGTAAGTTACAGCATTTTACTAAATAATCAAACAAAAGTCGCTGAATGGAGTGGAAATTTAGGCGATGATGTGCCGCAGTGGAGGGGGACGCTTAAGCCAGGAACCTACATCATTGAAACCGTTGTTGATGACGGAATTGTCGCCCAGCAAGAATTGTTCATTCAACCCTTTGCGGCATATCAACTCGAGGGACATATCGTGTTGAGTCTCATGTTGATTGGTATTGCATTTGCAGAACAAGGCATACGGTCTCTGGCTAATAAATTCAAACAACCACTCGATACTCAAACCCAAGAGCGAACACCGTACAAAGAAATACAATCCGAAGCACCAGAATTTGACCACCTATCTGAAAATGACTCCCCGTGGAGAGAACCTCTTCGTTGAATCACAGGAAATCCGAGAGCGAGAGTTGTTTTGCTCGGTCGTTGTTAAACAAGGAGTCTACGCTATCGGCCAACCATTCAACATTTTGACGTGTATAGGTATCCACGCCATAATGATCCATAACGAAACGTGTCACCTTGATGTACTTACGAACGGCACCCTCCGAGACTGTTAGTGCTAGATTGCCTCCGCACAAATCACCCTCTGATTTTGCGACGCCGATGCTTGAAAGCCCTCTTCCTTTTGCCTTCTCTGGCTGTATACATTTTCCTGAAAGTGGCATTCTACGATATGAATGGGCACATTTCAAGCAGCGCACTTTTTGACGACCATAGGCATTGAGGTTACCGCGCAAATCGGGCAAAAAGTGAGAACGGACTACGCTTGAAGCAACTGTACGAACATCTACGCCTCGGAGGCGGTGCCCAAGAGCAAGTTGCCCGTTCATCTTATCGATCATTGTTTCCAAGGTCTTGTATGCAGAAAGTGTTGGACCAGCATCAAGGGAATGGCAATCATGAGTATACCCATATCCTCGCACGGCAGCCACACTACCCAAACGACGCTCTACGAAATCCATACGATGTGAGATGGTTTTTGGATGGGGTTGGTCAAGGGTAGCTTCATAGAAATCTCGTTCATAAAACCAACCAGAGTCTACATTCAAAGCCTCTTTATCAACTTCTGTTGGATTCAACCGCGTGGTTAGGACTAAGGGAGCATCCATTTGACCGCCACGATTTGCAGGCAAAATCTCCCTACTAAAATTCAACAAACCGTCCATTAACAACATGATTGCATCTTCATCACCATCGCAATTTCTTCGCTTTGCTGCATGGAATAATGGATGAGCATATCCGCCAGAACAATCCCCCCATCCGATGATTCTAGAAAGCACACCACCGCTTGTGTGTGGAGCGAGTGCACAAATCAAATGTCCAATCAAATCGTCAGGTTTTGAAGCGTTGTAATACGGTTCTGCATTGTAATAACGGACTAGAAGTTCGTCAATATATTGCGCTGTACGAACAAAGAAATCTCCAGCATTCTTGGCAACAATGAAGTCTTGTGGGAAGAGTTCCAATACCTGTTCATCACCTTCTAACGGCTCTCCAAGATGGTCGTGCGTATAGCCCAAAATGTGCAATTTATTCCATGGGACTCCAATTTCGCGTGGGCGGAAATGTGTCACAGGCACATCACTCATGTCGTAACGAACCGTTCCATCTCGGAATACAGGGAGGTCATGTTTTGCTCTAAGAATGCCCTTCTCAATGGCTTCTGGTGTTTGGTCGCGGCTGTTGAGTTTTTTCATGCACTTGACTTGATTGGGGAGGCGGTCAATGCCCAAACGAATGCGAGCATCTTCCACCATGGAATCGATTCGTACGGTTTGAACCTCTCCTCTACGACGTGAATTGGCTTTTGCAGAGGTCATGGTGGTTGACCCTTCACAGACCTCTCCTGCGCGCTCTTCACCAAAATCATCCTTTACTCGGTGGTGGCAGCGTAAGAACGGTGATTCCTTTCCGCATTTGCTACATGTTCTTCGCCCGAGTTGAATTCGAATGGAGCTTTTGTCAATTGCATTGTTGAGAAGGCGTTGATTGCCGCCATTAAGTTCGATAGGGAATAGTGCATTAGTTCTTGGATTCATTACCCGAGGTGCAGCCTTTTCTGGGCGGCCCATCCTGCATCCAATGCGCACTGGTGCACTATGCTCCCATCTAAATTCTGAAAGGCTTCGCACCAAAGGCAATATCCCATCCACCGCATGGTCATCTTCAATCCGTTGGGCTGAAAGATAGGCTTGCTTATCCTTTGGGCCCTCATCTGGGATTGATGCTGCGGCCTTTCTCCCTACTTTATCGGTTTCAGCAATTCCTAAACCTCGTTGGCGTGCGCCAGTTTCTGAAGCAATTCGAATGGTCGCTCGTTCTTTCTCCAATTGTGAAAAACGCTCACGCTCTTCGTCAAGAACTTCTTTCGCTTGTTTTAATTGATTTAGACGGTCAAATGCAATCTTGTTACCATCTTTTTGACGAAGAGGTATCTCTCCTTCAATCCCAAAGCCAAGACCTTCGAGGGCTGCAGGCCAGCCTGCGGTAATGACCAAATCTTCTCCATCATGATGGTGTGGAAGCCCCAATATCATCGCCGCACCTTTTGCCATACCATGTTGAATCAGTGTCCAACCTTCGGGAATGCTTGAACCAAATACCGAGGGTTCGGGAATGAGTGGCAGTCCAGGAAGGGCTTCTTTGTCTAATTCTGGAAGAGTTTCGGGTTGTAATTCATCCAGTTTTTCCGAATCCCACCCCTTTACGCCCCCAACAATGCGAAGTTGCTTATCATGAGGAAGCGGGTAGGTCTTGACCAATTCATCGATTGGGTTGACTGAATGAGCCACTGTGCCAAAGTCCTCAATCTTCGCGTCGGCGAAGATTTTGAGAGTCGCTGGTAGCCATTCAAGAGGTAAATCTCGGAACCAGGGATTGTGTGGAGGGGGGAGTGATGTTGAAAAACGACGCGAGATGGCTTTTGCAGCCTCCCAGCCAACCGTTGTATTGCGTAATTGTTGATGCCACTTACGACGCACATGGTACTGTTTGTTTTCATCCTCCGCTTCGGACGGTTGTACCCCAGGACAGCCTTCTGGCCAATCGCTACGGTTCGCCTTTATCATAGAAAGAAACGCATCCACGTCCTCTGAATGGATGAGGCTTTCAATCAAATCACTGGCCCACCAATCGGTACAATATCCTGCGGGAACCAAATTCTTGTTATTTTCCATGAATTCGCCATAGCCGATAACCAATTCCCCGTTATCCCATAGTTGCTTGACGCTGCCACGGATACGAGCAAAACTAGGAGCGTCATCAAAGCGTGCAAAACGACCATCATCAAGAACAACCCAAGGCCCATCTGTTTCATCGCAGGGAGTAATTGCACAGGCTTTTCCTGGCCGTTCTATTTTCATCTGTGTACCAATCGTGATGAAATCATCTAGCGCAAGCATAGAGGCTGTATTTGTGGACGCTGCGGCCAATCCAGAAGGGCGGGCTCGCCCGTAACGCAAACGGAACCCCCCCGCTTGTAAGGGGCTTCCAAATACTGGCCGGCCTGCGATAATATCCTTCATGAATTTTGTAATTGGAGGGACTTTTCTTGATTTGAATACCTCGCCTTCCTCTGATTGCTTTTCCTTGCCGCGAGAGGCAAATTTGGAAATGAAATCCCATCCCGGAACTTTGAGTCGCTCTGTATGTTTCTGGATTTTAGGCGCTTTGAGACACATTCCTTCCCCAATCACAAGAAGAACTCCACCGCGAATTCGAGCCTCGTCGATATTCCTAACTCTCCCGTAACCAGCACATTCAATTCGTTCAGTTGATTCTCCATTAATCATTACAGGACAGGCGCGAACAATTTCGTCAATTTCATTCGGAGTTGGACGGTATTGGAGATTGCCACGATAGAGTCCGAATTCTTCTTTGACACGCTCAACCTCAGGATCTGTTGGCTGGTAATGACCTACGTTGAGTTCACGACGAATCATGTCCGCAATCAACACGCCCAACGCTTGCGCAGTACCGCCTGCAGCACGAATCGGGCCTGCGAAATGAATCGATACAAACTGCGACCCATCCACGTTATTGAGAAGACGAACCTCGCTGATCCCTTCAAGTGGGGCAACCAAGACCGCTTCGGTTAAAATCGCCAAGCCAACACGCAAACCTACGTCAATAGCAGTCTGCAAATCATATCCTTGTTCCCTAAATCCTCTTGCAACCGATTGGGCCATCATTATCGATGTTGTTTCACGGTCGTGTTCTTCAAGCATATTTCGGATGTCGTCTGCGACCTGATATCCATTTAGATATTCTACGAGAAGTTTCTCTGTCCGTCCAGCGAGGTCGGCTGCACGAGGGATTTCGACATGGTCTCGATAGTCGTATCCAAGAGAACGAACTTCTTCGGCGACACGATAAGCGTCGTCGGCCCGCTCATCCATCCATTGATGGTAGGTTTCCATTTCTTGCTCTAAACGAGGGAGGTCAAGGCCAAGCAGTGGATTGTGCTCGGTTGTTTTTCCTTCGGTGTTCGCAGTTGGCATCGGCGCTCGTTTTCCCTTACTGACGACCCTTTATCATCAACACGGTGGCCCTCCCTTGCCCTGATAGATGCAAAAAAATAGCGAAAGGAAAGTTCATGGCGTAAGGGCCCAAGCCTCAAACATGGCCGTTCACGAAAGCGTTCTTGCTCATCCACAATGGAACCGGCTTGCCACATTAGTTCATGACTTGGCATTCCTTGATGGTGGGGATGATGAGGCTTTTACTCTTGCAAGTGGCCGACATTCTCGCTGGTTTTTTGATACCAAGCCAGTGATGATGCATCCCGAGGCGGCAGGCATCTTGGGGGCGCTTCTCAACGTTAGGATGAAGGCTCTTGAGGCAAATTTTGTCGGTGGATTGGAACTTGGAGCGGTCCCTCTTACTGCGATTGTCGTCACTTCACCTGATGCAGATGAGGCACTTCGTGGCTTTATGGTGCGTAAGGAGCCAAAGGGGCGAGGTGGGCGAAAGACCAACAACCCTCCAGGCATTGAAGGAGCATCTCTAGATGGCGGAGGAAAGGTCGTCGTGGTTGAAGATGTTACCACTACTGGCGGGTCTTCCATCAAGGCCGTTGAACGCATTCACGCCGACACCGAGTGTGAAGTCGTAGGAGTCATCAGCATCGTTGACCGAGAAGAAGGTGCAGAGCAGGCATTCGCTGAAGCAGGCTTGCATTTTGAGAGTTTGCTGACCCGAAGCCATATCGCTGATTTGTGAGGGTTTTTGATGCACACCGTCCTTGACCCGTCCCATGTAGATGATGAGGGATTGACCGAACAGGCGCAAGACAAAACGGCGCCGCATGGGATGCTCTTTTTTCACGCCAAAGAAGGTCAGCCACTTTCCACTCCTTGGCAAGTAGCCACCGCTCGCTCAATGATGCTCAAAGCATGTGACCTTCCTAAAGGATTCATCGTTGATTGCGCCTGTGGAAGCGGTTTGCAACTCGCCGCTCATGCTTCTGTTCTACAGCGGGCGGCCATTGGCATAGAACTCTCGCCCCAACGAGCTCAGGCGAGTGCCAAAAACATGCAAATTGTCGCTGTGCAACTAAAAGCAGAATCAAAACATTGGTTCAATGAGAGTCGGATTTTGGCAGGAGATGGTACCAAAGCATCTGCAGCGCTAAAGGCCATAGGAGTGCAATCTGCTGATGCCGTGGCTCTATTGCATCTTGACCCTGCACGCCCGAGAAATAGTCGTACGCATGGCTTGGATGAAATGCAACCAAACTTGGATGCCGTGTTCTCTGCTTGGGCTCCTCATTTTGCCAAACATCCACGCGGCCCTGCTTTGCTTCTCGACCTTTCCCCGCGACTTACAGCCTCACAGCGTGGTGAAGTTGAAGCATTAGTTGACAATGTCTGGCCCAATCTTGAACGTACTTGGGTTTGGACTTCTCGAGGAAGAGGACGAGTAGACCGTCTCGCGTTATGGCTTGGTGCAGCATCCTCACAAGGAATCGCGAGGAGATTTGTACGAATCCCTCCGCGCCTTGGAGATGAACCGTTAATTCTCTCCACGGCCTCAAAATTAGAAGATGAAGGGGCGGTTCCTCAATTGTTAATTCACCCGCCCAAGCGAGGTGAATACATCAGTATTCTTGATGCAGCCTTACTTGAAAGTGGATTGGTTGAAGCGTGGCTTGAGGGTGTTTCCAAAGAATCCATGAGCCGTTGGGCAAGTGTTGAAGGGCGTAGGCCTCAACTTCATCACGACCACCCGTTGCGATTGGGTGAGGGGCACAATGCTCTGCTGGTGCAAGCAACTGGAAAAGTGGTGGCTTTGATCCGTGAACCTTTGTCAGACGAATCTATTGATGGTTTGGTTGAAATCGCTTTGGAGAATAACATGAAATCGCTCACGCTCCGGTTGAACATGGACCCGGCTGACCAACCCAAATGGCAGGGTTCGCTTGACCGCCAACTCAGTCGGCGGCATGGGGAGCGCGATGGTTTCGTGGCCCAACATCCCAGCGGCGATGTCTTGCTGTTGTGCGTTTGTCATTCTGATTAGTAAAAAATGGGTTGCGAAAATAGTACATTTTGAGACTCAGTGGCGCGAATGTGACCATCGCGGTCTTCATATACGGGAGGCAAGTCGGAGGCCTGCTTGACACTATGTGTAAGCGTTGAGGTGGAAGAACATGGCACGACCAAAGGATGAGGACCTTGGAGAGGACTTCTCGTACATCCTACGTATGGCAGATACCGATATGGACGGACTCAAGCCCTTGGCTACCGCTCTAACTTCAGTTAAGGGTGTGGGCCACCGTACCGCTAACCAAATCTGCAAAAACACTGGTTTCAATCCTCACCAACTCGCTGGTTTCCTCTCCGTTGAACAGCAAGAAGAACTTCGCTCGGCTATCGAAAGTTACGCTGAAAAAGTCCCGTTGTGGATGCTTAACCGACAACGAGACCTTGAGACGGGAGATGAAATCCATCTTACTGGCCAACAAGTACGATTCACCCTAGACGACGATATCAACCGTCTTCGTACCATGAAGTGCTACCGTGGTGTCCGCCACGCATCAGGGAACAAAGTTCGTGGTCAACGCGGCCGTTCTAACGGACGCGGTGGACTTACTCTTGGTGTAAGCCGAAAGAAACTATGAGGAGGAATGAAGTATGGGAGAGCCAAAGTTTTCACGACCTAAGTTTGACACACCTTCTCACCCGTGGAAGGCTGGACGAATTGAAGAAGAACACGCAATAAAAGCCAATCACGGCCTCAAGAACATGCGTGAAATTTGGAAGGCTAAGTCCCAACTTCGCCGCCATCGACGCCAAGCTATGCGCTTGATTGGTACCGTAGATACTACTGAAGGTCACGGAAAGCGAGAAATGGAAGATTTGCTTCACTCGCTTCACAACAAAGGACTCATTGAAGCCAATGCTTCACTTGACGACATTCTTTCTCTTGGAACTGAAGATATTCTCAACCGACGCCTACAAGCACAAGTGTACTACAAGGGCCTTGCAATTTCCATGAAACAGGCCCGTCAACTCGTAACGCACGGGCAAATATGTATTGGAGACCAGAAGGTAACCATCCCATCATACCCCGTCACACGTGACGAAGAAGGTGACTTACGCTACCACACATCATCAGGACTCAATAATCCTGAACACGCAATTCGCAAGGCTATTGAAGGGCGACGTGAATCTGCTGAGTACAACGAAGAAGAAGTAGATCCTGTGGCTACTCCCGAATTTGCTGAAGAAGTTCAAGCAGCGGGTGAAGCAGCAACTGCTGAAACAAATGAAGGAAGTGCTGAGTGATGTCCCGTAAAGCAATCGTCAACATCTTCAGTTCGTACAATAACATTTTGATGACCGCCACCGACCTCACCGGTGCTGAAACCATCACCACTTGTAATGGTGGAGAAGTGGTAAAGGCTGGAAAGGACAAAGGTGGTCAATTCGCTGCAACACGCTCTGCTGAGCGCCTTGCGGATGCCTTGCGAGACAAGGAATTTTCCGAACTCATCGTCAAATACCGAGCCCCTGGTGGCAATCGCGCCAACAATACTGGGCCTGGAGCACAAGCGGCTATTCGAGCCCTGACCCGTGCTGGCATGACCATCTCTCGTATTGAGGATGTTACGCCTATCGCCCACGATGGTACCAAGAAGAAAGGTGGACGTCGTGGACGCCGTGTCTGATGAAAAAAGGTGAACATCATGAAGACTGAAATCGTAGAAGGCTGGCCTCGTGGTCATGAAATCAGAATCCTCATCAGTGAAACTGATGCTGCTCAAGTCAACGCAATTCGTCGTGCACTCATCGCAGACGTTCCCAAGTTGGCCATCACAAGAGTTG
Organism: Candidatus Poseidonia sp.; assembly: GCA_034402455.1. GTDB lineage: Archaea > Thermoplasmatota > Poseidoniia > Poseidoniales > Poseidoniaceae > Poseidonia. The sequence goes on from DASCRS010000108.1 coordinate 10,943, forward strand.
ATTTTTCACAAGGAGTCACTCAAGATAACAAAGGTGATGTTGTAGAATCTGTTAACGTATTACCTGATGAAGTTCTTGCACACCGTTTGGCTATGATCCCAATTCCAACCCATCAAGAAGAAGGTTTGGTATTCCCTGATGAGTGTGAAAACTGCCGAGACGTCGTTGAAAAGGACAAGGGTTGCCCAATGTGTCAAGTGCTCTACACCCTTTCAGCACGTGGCCCGTCTGCTGACTCGGACGAACCATACAAGACTGTCTATGCTGGTGATATCACCACTATCTCCGACCCTGTCTTTGATATTCTTCCAGAGCACAAGCAAATTCCACTCACTCTTCTCGCACCTGGTCAATTCTTGGAATTCTATGCCTTTGCAGTTCTTGGCCGTGGACGAGACCACGCAAAATGGACACCTGCTGCTGCAGTTGGCTTCCGACCTCACCAAATTGCCGTTCTAAAGAAGCCGAAGAAGGCAAGTGTTCTCTTCAATTTGGGACTCAAAACTTCTGATGGAAAGGCCATTGACGCCAAACTGTTTGGAAAGGATAAGAAAATCACTAACGTCAACCATGTTATTGACCTAGAAAAGGCCCTTCATCAAGTTGGAGAAGGTACCGGTCGAGACGGTGACTTTGACGGTGCAATCGTCATGGAAAATGTAGACAATGCCTACATCTTCTCATACGAAACAGACGGAAGCTTGGACCCCGTCACCGCCTTTAACATGGCTCTTGGTGAATTGAACCAGCGCTTCGTTGACCTCGGTGAGGACTTGAAATCCGCTTTGGCTTGAGTTAAATTCTCACACAGCCTTCATGACTGAGGGCCACATCATCTCAACGGGGTGAGCCAGTGATTGAACATCGAACTGGAGGCCACATCACACTTCTTTTTTCCATTGACAAATCACACCGTCTACCTCGCTCTCAAGGCAGCCTTGGGGCTGGTTTTACCATCCAACATGGCGTATTGATTCGGGCCCAATTAACCACCATCAAACCAACTGAGATCAAACTCCTTGCAGGAAGTGAGCCTGAAGGAAAACGCACTGAGGAAGAAAGGGCGCCTGTAAATTTGACAATTATAGACTCAAAGGGAGAAGCAGTTGAAGATTCAGGTCTTTACCTAGATTTGATCAAAGCGTGCCGTGAAGCAACCTTATTGCGCTCACATGAGGGAATTGAGGCTATGATTGAGATCGAATGTCCTTTGAGCCAAGGTTTTGGAATGTCTGCAGCTGGGCTAATGGCGATGGGGAATGTAATTCATCAACTCACTGGCCGTGGTCGATTGAATCAATACTACAAAATTGCACATCGAATCGAACGAAAACATGGTTCTGGTCTTGGTGATGTCCTCGGTGCTTCAGTAGGTGGTGTTGAATTGCGGCTTCAACCTGGCGCCCCTGGATGGCCTGGGCAAGCAGTGAGTTTTTCCGCTGATATTCCTGTGCTTTTGGTATGGGAAAGTGGTGGTGCAAAACATACATCCGATTACATCGACAACCCTGAATGGCAACATTCAATCACCAAAGCGGGATTATCCTGTATGGATTCTCTACGAGCGGGTGAATGGAATGATGAAAAATGGAGTGGAATACTCCAAGAATCTCAACATTTTGCACAACAATCTGGGATGATGGAAGAAACTGTTCGGGCTCAACTCCGACAAACGGTTGGTACTGCGTTGATTGACCAAGGCCTCCAAGGCGGACTCGCAGTGAGATTGTGTATGCTAGGGACTTCTGTTGCCGTTTTGCCGAGAACATTAACTGAGATTCCAGAACATGAGGACTATGAACAACTGATAGAAGTTCTCTCGCAATCCGGGCTAGGAGTACTGCTCAGCCGCATCGCGCCCGTCACGAAAATTCATCAAATGCCGAGAGGTCAAGAGGGCTGGCATCAAGCATAGTCACGCCAGGGATGTAAAGATTCTCTGAAAATCCATGCCGATAGACAATCGCTCCACTGCCCCATTCGTCAATATAGCGTAACATCTGTTTCTTTGTCTTCTTTCGCTGAAAATCTACATCACCACCGTAGAAATGTTTTGCATCAATCCATGCAACGGGTCGGCCGTTAATGATGACATGGTCCAAAAATAGCAGGTCAGGAGTTCGAATTGGTCGGCCGTGTTCTGCTTTTTGTTCTGCAACCATTTCTGGTTGCCGACGAAGCCGCACGCCTTGTTCCTCAAACCAATCGGCGAGGACATCTTCAAACAAATCAGCCCTCACCTGCGTTTCAGATTGATCTACATTTGAAACTCGGTCAGCAGCCTCTGCGGCTTTGAATTCATCTTGTTCCCGTTGTTTCATTGAGGAAGGAGAACGAAAACTTTCCTTGATTTTATTCTTTGACCATCCGTTGGCCTCAAGGACTGCTCGAAACACATTCATTGGAGGGAAATCAAAATTCTTTGAAATTTCAACTATCGTATCTCCTGAGCGATATTTTGCGGCCATTTGCTTTGCCTTGGATTTCAATTTGCCATGTGAATATACTGTTTTTTGTTGAAGAAGGGCAGAGCGTAGTGATAATGCTTGGTCTAGAGACATGTTCTGATTTTTAACGAATTCAGCAATTTCTTCAAGGCGTTCGTCTTCAACCCATCCAAACTCACCCCGGCGCATAACCACTCCTGCAACACGCTCCTCAGATGAAAGTGGCACTGGAGAAAGGTTCCAATCAAATGAAAATTTTCGAGGCTCCTCCATCTTTGAAGGGAAACCCATCGGGCTAGGCTTTGCAGTGAAGCGTTTGTCGGCCTGCTCGTCCATAACTTGTACCTCGGCTTTATGCCGTTCCTCAAGCGTAGCCTTCCGAGCCCCTCCGTATCTCTTTCGTTGATTGGAACGTCGGGATGGCCGACGGTCTCGAGGTCCTTGCCGGCCCATGATTCATCTTCTATGCCGACACTCCTTGAAGCCTCGCTTTGATTATCCCGCACGCTTAACGCGAGGGGTTCTTATGGAAGACTTCCCTACAAAGTACATGCGCTTGCATACTTTCGCTCCTTTTTTGGCGGCCCTATTGCTCATGGTGAGCATCATGCCCGCAGGGGAAAGCGGAAGTTATACGCCGATGTATGAAGACAGCGTTATCTCTTCTTCAACTGAAAATAACAGCACTGATGGTTGGATTGCAGGGGCTGGTGGCAACAGTAATGAGCGAATTGGGGGCATGATTCCGCTAAATAATGGACAATTCTTAGTCACGGGCTCATTTGAATCTAACATCCACTTCCATGGAGATGTTGAGAGTTTTTCAAGCAATGACAGTGGTTTAGCGGAGGATTTCTATATCGCATGGATTAATGAAA
>DASCRS010000109.1:0-10910 GCA_034402455.1 Candidatus Poseidonia sp.
ACATCGACTGAATCGCCGTGTTCAGCGACGAAGCGTCCGTCTCGCAATTCAAGAGAACGGTTAGCAAATGCTGCAACTTCCTTTGAGTGCGTCACGATGAGGAACGAAACCCCATCGTTTAGGTGCAAGTCCTTGAACAATGCCAAAACTTCACGGCTGGTTATTGGGTCTAGGGCGCCAGTTGGCTCATCAGCCAAAATCAAGCGTGGTTGAGTAATCAAAGCCCGGGCAATAGCCACCCGTTGTTGTTCACCACCGCTCAACATCGCTGGCAGTGCATTGATTCTATGCCCCATGCCCAATCGGGTTAGCATGGCGTCAGCAAGCTGAAGCGCCTTCTTTGAAGTTACACCTTGATGGCGAAGTGGTTGAGCGACGTTATCTCTTGCGTTGAGATTCGGCAGTAAATTGCCTTCTTGGAAAATAAAAGAAACGGTCTTTTGACGAAGTACGACCAATTCTTGTCCAGAGAGCCGCGTCATATTCTTACCCACCAAACTCACTGAGCCCGCACTCGGTTTCATTAACCCACCAAGGCATTTCATCAGCGTTGACTTTCCAGACCCTGAAGGGCCGACAACGGCAATGGCTTCTCCAGATTTCATTTTGATGTGAAGTCCTCTGAGGGCTACGACGTTACCGTCTTCGGCCTTGGATTCATACACATGGTAAAGTCCATCTGCTTCTAAAATCGTGTCGCTCATCTTCACTCCCCCTTGAGCACACTGGCTAAGTCTGCCGTTAATGCACGACGTGTTGTTACGAGAAGCGCTACGACCACAGCAGCGAACACGGCTATGGAAACCAGAATTATCTGGACCCATGGATAAACCAGCGTCCGCTGTATTGTGGTGGATGAACCTCCAAAGATTTGGAATATAAATCCAAAGATATCAAAGAATCCGTTGAACGAGAGAGCAACACCTACTCCGAGGATAATTCCGAGAATCATAGACACCATGACGATGGATAGAATCTCAAAGAGGACCAAACGAATGATTTGATTTGGTGAAGCGCCAATGGCTTGTAGTACAGCCAACTCCTTTTGGCGCTGGCTGAGTACAAGGGAAAGGAAGACGAAACTCGAAGCCACTGCGGCAACGCTTGCGACAACAAATTGCAATGAAAGAAGCCCTGGTGTTCCGAAAATCAATCCACCGTTTCGCTCTACATTCTTGTGAGTGCTTGACCAGTCAACAACATTTGAGACACGTGCATCGGCTTGTATCTTTGAACCAAGTGATTCAAGTTGTTCTCCTGAAACGCCGTCTACACGTACGATCCAGTCAGTGGATGTGTAATTGTTCGCTGCGTCCTCACCGATAAGCGAACGCCACGAACTTTCACCAATAATGAGGGAAGATGCAATGGTTGGAGCGCTAACACCTGGAATATATTCGTGGACGCCCATGTAATACATCTCCTCAGTGAATGGAGTTATATCAATGCGAACTCTGCTGTTGGCCATGAAAAACTCGCTCGCCAACGGAGTTGGAATTTCTGAGAACCCGCTTTGACAACCTGTGTCATTGGAATTGGTTCCATCCGGACAGGTCGTATTGTCAAGAATCGCTGTAGTAAGGTCCATCGTGCCGCTTGACCAGGCGCCCTCTAAATTTGCATCCGTGAAATTTGCACCGTCAATACTGCCTGGGCCGAACAATCTCACAAGAACGGTGTTTCTTAGGTCTGCTCCAGTGAGGTCTGCTCCGCTCATGTCCGTATTGAAGAGGAAGGCTTCGCTGAGGTTTAATCCTACAAGGTTTGAGCCTGTGAAATTGGAAGTTGAGAGGTCTGCGAGACTGAGATTTCGGCTGTTGAGATTTTGATTTGAAAGGTTAAGTCCAGACCAGTCTCGTTCCATAAGGGCAACATAACTCGCCAAGACCTCCTCGATTGTAAGCCCTTGATCGGCTAAGCCGCCCGCGGAGAAATTGAATTCAGACTTCTCCCAAACGAACTGGATGTCAGCTGATTTACCGCTAGAATCATCTTTCTTGAGAAGAATATCGTCGAGTTGATTTTCAGTTCCACCTCGGTCAGAGCCTGCAAGGTCAAGGGAATAAGCAGCATCTGGGCCGGCAGTGAATCCGCCTTGGGTGTAAGCAGCCAATGCCGGAGCGATTTCGGTTCCAGGCAATGCTTGTTCGCTCCATCTGAGAACATCCTTATTTCCATCCAGTAGAACATAGGTCTGCAATTTGTCGCCACCTTGACTGTCAGCGAGTGTAAGTTCGGGAACGCTTGTCACTATTGGGGTAACCGTAGCATCAGAAAATTCCTCCACCAAGGAAGTAAGGGCGGATGCATTGACCCCTTGCTCCATTGTAATTTGAAGGTCCGAGCCAACCGTAGCATCAACGGTCTTTTCATCGACCAGCGTCCCTGTGTAGCCTTGAACAGCCGCGAGGGTGACTATGGATAGGGTCAGGAGCATAATCACTGCAAGTCGATTGACGGATTCAGCCGAACCCGAACCTTTCAAACCGCGCTTGACATCGTTGAGAAGTGGCGTCTTACCGAGAAGAACTTGCATTATTTGAGGCCCTTTTGCTCCAATTCTTCCAAGCAAGAGAGCACCTCCAATCCACAATGCAAAGGGTCCGAAAATACCGATGAGCCCTTCGATAAAGAAGTTTGAAACAATACCGTCTTCATTCACGTTCATTTCTAGCCATGTATCAATAACGGCCAGCATACCAAAGAGGAAGGCAGTCCAATGCAACCAACGCTTAGGCTGTGCTTTCACGGTTGATTTGCGAACGCCTTCTTCAATTTCAAGTTCAATGAAATCTCTTGCTCGGCTTCGCCCAAAAATCAGGGCAAGACCTAGGGTCGTCACCGCGGTGAAGATGGTTGCTCCAACACTGAGGGTCGGAGTGACATCAAAATCACCCGTTCTAAATTCCATGAACCCAACAGCAGAGAGAACAATTGGAACTGAAAATAACGCCAGTAGGTATCCCGCGAGCCATGCCACAGAAGACATGACAAATAGTTCGAGCAACACCATACCTTGCAAACTTTTACCATCCGCACCGATTACTCGATGAATACTGATTTCTCGTCTTCTTTGCTCAAGAGAAAGGACCAAGCCGTAAATCAATACTGCAAGAGAGAGAATCACGATAGGAATCATGATGATGTAATCAAAAATTTGAATCAAACCTAAGAAGATGTTCAGGAAGGTGATAGTTCCACTTACGATGTCGGTGTAAAACAACTCAACGCCTTCATCCGTGTAATTTCCAGCCTGTACTCGTGTACCAAGGTCCTCAAGCCAATCGGCAGCATCAGCTGTTGATGAGGTCGGTAATTGGCCACGGTCAATGGTCACTCCGAGATACATGTGGTCGTTATCCATCAATGTGCCACGTTCGGATTCATCCAATACTTCCCACGTGGTGAAAATTGGATTAAACGCCAGCGTAGGGTTTCCAAAATCCCACGGCTCGTATATGCCCATAACCGTCAAATTCTCAACCGTCATCATCATCCTGCAGTAAAGCATTTCATTTTCTTCAGGAGTAACCTCTCCCGCACAATTCTCATCGGTAACGGTCCCCTCAAAGATGGTTGATTCATCGACGACATAAGCAAATGTGAGGCTATCCAATTGATCTCCAACATTCGCTTGTGCTTGACTTGCAATTGTTGATGGAAGAATTATTCCTCGCTGCTCGCTCATGTTTTCAGGGGTAGGCCATTCACCCAAACCTGCGATAATGTTGCCTCCAAGTCGGCCCGCTAATTCGCCGTCAAAGGCTTCAGGGCCGAGAAAACGTATTGCCCGTTTGTCAGAGATAGGTGGCCCTGCCTCAGCGGCCTCTGGATAATCAAACGTGACATTGCCCCAATATGGATTTTCGTCATCGGTAATTACTCGCATCTCGAGTGGTTGGGCAACAACGAATTCAAAATTGAACAAGCCGCCACTATGTATTCCTTGTCTGCCAAGGACCAGCGTACAGTCATTGAATTCAGTGAAATCTGACAATAATTCGTCGCAGACATTGGTCATTGTTGTGGTATTATTTGACCACCCAGTACTGTTCTCATTTCCTGGAAGTGGAGTACGTGCGTATTCGATCTTAGCATCAAAGGGTTCAGAGTCCAACGATTCTTCAAAGAAGAGTTGTGAGAGCCCGACGCCGTATGCAAGGACAGTCGTAATGACCAGAGAGGCGAGGAAAACTCCAGCAATAACCGCAAGACCGCGCTCCTTTCCGCGCCAAGCGCCTTGAGCTGCAAGACGAAGCCGGCTTGGTGCTTCCATGAATCGGTGTACAACACGATTCACCGCCGAACGACTTGCTGGGAAATCTGACTCTTTGAGTTCAAGTTCCTTCTCACTCATTCTTTTTCACCTCCAGTTTCATCGGTATCCTCATCTAAGCCCCATGCTGAACGAATATCGGAGGCTTCGGTTTTCCCGTCGTTAAGAAGTAGCATTCGGTCAGCATTTGATGCAAGGTCTGGGTCGTGTGTAACCATGAGAATGGAAATGGGGTTATCTTCGTCATGACACAACTCCTTGAACAAGGCCATCACTTCCTTGCCACTTGCGATGTCAAGATTTCCAGTTGGTTCGTCAGCAAGAAGGACTGGACGGTTTCCTGCGATTGCACGAGCGATAGCGACCCGTTGTTGTTGACCACCAGACAACTGGTCAGGAATGTGGTGCATTCTATCACCGAGCCCTACCTTTTCCAGAGCGACGACGGCTGCTTTTTCAGCCTCTGATGCAGACATGCCAGAGAGTTCGAGGGCCATGGCAACGTTGTCAACAGCGGTAAGATTGTCAAGAAGATGGAAATCTTGGAAAATCCATCCCACGAGTTCTCTACGAACATCAACAACGCCTGATGGCCCTTTTAGCCCGTAGGTTCTCTTACCGAGTGTAATGGAGCCTGCATCGCCTGCAAGAAGGCCACCGATGATGTTGAGAAGCGTTGACTTTCCTGAGCCCGAGGGACCCATAAGAGCAACCATCTCTCCTTGCTCAATGTTCATGTCCACGCCCTTGAGGACTTGTAATTTGTTTGAGCCTGAGCCGAAGGCTTTGGTTAAATTGTTGACCTGCAGCACATTATCTCCTCGGAATTCCTATTTTTAAATCCTTCAAATAAATGCCTGTTTTTCAACCAATGCAAATTATTTCTATTTGGGGCCTCAAAACACACCCAAGTGAAAGAGAGGAGGTGAGAAACTAAATTCACTCTACTTTGCTAACGCCGACGGCGTTTGGGCCCTTTGGACCTTCACCGATTTCAAACTGAACGGTGTCCCCGTCAGTTATTTCTCCGGTGACTTCGGAGATGTGGACGAAAAGGTCGTCTCCACCTTCAATTTCAATAAATCCGAATCCTTTTACTCGATTAAACCACTTGACCGTTCCTTGTGCCATAAACACGCGTGAATTCTTCAAGTACTTGAGGGGCATAGTATCAAATCCGTCTTTTAGAGCGAATTTGGTCAATCATCGTGAGAGCCGAGGAAGTATTCTCCGATTTCAGGGTCGTTGAGAATATATTCGGCATCTCCTGTATGAACCACCTTTCCGTTGGCAAAAATATACCCACGGTCGGAACGGGCCAAACTTAAGCGTGCATTTTGTTCAACAATCAAGACCGTGATACCTTCCTTGCGCAGGTTGTCAATGCGTTCAATGATCTGTTGCTGATATAGCGGGGAAAGTGCAGCTGTGGGTTCGTCTAGGAGAAGGAAGGAGGGGTCTGAGATTAAAGCCCTTGAGATGGCAAGCATTTGACGTTCACCGCCAGAGAGGGAAGCCGCAAGGTCATGTTCTCTTGACCTGAGGTCGGGGAACATGTTGAGCGCTCGTTCAATTCGTTCTTTCAGAACTTTGTTGGAAAGTGAATTTCCGCCCATTTGCAGATTTTCTTCAACCGAGAGCGTCGGGAAGACATTGTTGACTTGAGGAACATAGGCAATTCCTTTGTTGACCAATTGGTCTGTGCGCAACTTTTCAATGGATTCACCATCATAAGAAACTTCACCATCGTAATATGTGGCAATTCCAAAGATGGCTTTGATGAAGGTGGATTTTCCGCAACCATTGGGTCCGATAATGGTCACAAATTCCCCTTCGTCAACATATAGGTCAATCCCGTAGAGAATCTGTACACTCCCGTAGCCTGCGGTCAATCCTTTAACATCGAGAAGACGTGTCATTCTTCCTCACCTCCATCACTCGCTCCGCCAAGGTAGGCTTCGATAACAGCCCGATTGGACTTGACTTCATCCGGAGTTCCGACCATGAGGACTCCTCCCTCGTTCATGACAACAATACGGTCAACACCTTGGCGTAGAATGAAGTCCATGTTGTGTTCAATTACAAGGACAGAAATTCCAGTTGTGTCAACAAGTTCCCTCAAGTTGGTGAAGATTTTCATCGCCAAAGGTCCTGCAACGCCAGCAACTGGTTCATCAAGCAACAACAGGTTAGGACTTCCCATCATGGACCGGCCAATGTCAACGAGTTTGCTTTGCCCACCGGAGAGTTCACTCGCAAGATTGTGAGCCATATGTGGCACCTCAAGTTGGTCAAGAACGCCAAAGGCGTCCGCTAGGCGGGCCTTTTCGGCGGGCCTTGAACGCCCTCGGAACAGCGAAAGAATGGGATTTGGTGCGAATTGTTGTCGAGGCGGAACAAGGAGGTTTTCAATTACCGTCATGTCCTTCCACAATCTAGTATGCTGGAAGGTACGGGTCATCCCAAGTTTTTGAATTTGGTTTGGGTGTTTATCGGATACATCCTCTCCAAAGATTTCTACAGTACCGGAGGTTTGTTGCAACAGTCCACTGATGCAGTTGAATGTCGTTGATTTACCACAGCCGTTCGGGCCGATTAGCCCAACAAATTCTCCCTTCTTAACTTCAAATGAAACATCCTTGACAGCGACTAATCCGCCAAATTCCATTCGTAGATTATTCACAGACAGGAGCGAATTCATTGCTCTTCAACCCCCTTTCCTGCTGGATGTGAAGGTCGGTAAGGAACTTCAGGAAGCAAACCTTTGGGATTGTATCGCAATGAGAATACAATGAGCAATCCAATCAAGAGAACTTTCACGTACGCCATACCGGCACGGACAATTCCAGACGGATAAGCCTCCTCAATTGAACGTTCATCGAAGAATAGAGATGCCAAAGCGAAGATGACGGCCAACCAAAAGAAAATCTCCCGTACAGATTCCCATTTGACAAGGTGGGCAAGAATCATGACTGCAACACAAATCCACATCACCTTAACTTGTTCAAGAACCAACCATCCGAAGAAATTGTCTATGTTTGCTGCTACTTCGTTTAGAGGAAGGTCCGAACTTCCCTGTGCTGCTACGAGGACATTGAAAACGAATTCCATAAGGACGATGATTGAGGCTCCAATGATCATGCCCCGATTATTGCCCACTCCACCGATGATGAAGGCAGCCCACACGAGGAATGTTGTATTCGCTGGAGACATAAACGAGGGTTGGAAGCCAGTCAATTTCCAAGCCCACAGGGCACCAGCAAAAGCAGCAATAGCGCCTCCTAAAGCGAGACTTGCCGCTTTGTGGCGCAACACATCATGACCGTGATGCTGAGCGACTTCCTCGTCTTCACGAATCGCTCGAAGAATGCGCCCCCATGGTGATGCAAGAACCGTATTGAGCAACCACCAGGTCAACAACAGACCGACAAGACCTATGGTCGCAAGAACGAACATGTAGGGGGCTGGTTGGCCGAGATTGAGAAGTTCCCCAACGGTTGCGGCCATACTGTCCAAGCCCTCAACTTTTGAACAAGCAAGAGGTGAGAGGGGGACGTTATTTGCATCAACTGGCACATCAGAACCACAAAACCAGCGCTCTTGAAGTGGGAGTTTGTACCTTGAGATGCCCACTGCGCTACCCCAAGAACCTGCTCGTAGCAAGGGTTCTCCGCCAAGCAGTACCCGAACAATCTCTCCAAGTGAGATGGTGATGATTGCAAAATAGTCACTTCGCAGTCGTGCTGTTGGATAAGCCAATAGCCAACCAGCAAGCGCTCCTAAGATCATGGAAAATATCACTGCATAGACTATCGGCCAATCGTATCCATGCAGTTCTTTTGGTGCGGTGAGAAGCCCAACCGTAATGGCTCCAATTGAAGCAAAGAAGATGACTCCGAAGTTCAATTGTCCTGTAATACCTGTATGGAGATTGAGGGATAATGCCAAAATGGCAAAGATTGTAAAAGTGATTAACACGTTTGATATTTGAAGCGTTTTAACAAAGGAGATTTGGTCTGAATTCGCAACAGGAAGCCAGTAAAGAAGAATCGCCATGACCACGGTAAGTACTGCAAACAAAGCCCAAGAGCCACGTCCACTCTCACGGCCATATGGCATGTTGAGTTGTTCCAACATTGTGTCCCTTTTTTGAACAAAGGCCCCGCTCACTTTGGTTTTCACAGAATCTGTCCATTGCTGAGTCTTAACAGCGATGAAACTGAGACGGTCATCGAGAGCCGTGGTCGCTTTACGCCACGTTGACCCAAGAGAGGAAGAAATACTCGCATAGCGGTTGGAAAGCGTTGAAAATACATCATTAAAGCGGTTTGATGGCGTTATCTCCTTCCCTTGAAGGACGTGATACGCTTCCCACCAAGCAATCAGATAGAGAACCACAGGAACTGTTGGCCACAGCAAGAAGCCAATTCCTGACATAAATTCAACCAGCCCTTGTTCAAACTGCATTAAGGACAGCCATGCCTCTTGCTGGTCTAACAATAGTTTGCTTGGCGCATGTGATAACGAAATTGAGGAGTCTCCTCCAGTCAACAAATGGAGCGTTGAATCGTTCGCAATTGAATTATCCTTTACAAAGGCACTGAACTTGTAGACGATGTAAGCGATAAGTGTGGAAAGCAGGTATCTTTGGCCACGAATACTATTTCTTACGCTAAAGTGATGAATTCCTGTTGGCGCTAAAAATACACCCAACCATGAGGCTCTTTTTGTATTGGGGACAAAATCGTCTTCAGCGCGCATTCGGGTACGCTTGATATTCCATTTGTCAAAGGCATCGCCAATTCCTTTGGGCATGATAAAGAGGATTGCAATAATCATGACGTACGGCATAACTTCTGATAAATTCGCATAATTTGACCGCTCTAAAGGGCCCCCAATGCCCATCAAAATTGGAGAGGAAATTGAACGAACGAAGCCGATGAGTACAGCACCAAAGACCGCTCCACGTATTGAGCCAATCGTACCCAAGACGATGACTGCAAATGCAGGAAGGAGAAGAGTAAATCCAGTTTCAGGACTGTACCGGATGGTCATGGCAAAGATGGCCCCTCCGATTCCCGAAATACCTGCGGAGAGAAATGCGCTGGTCATGTGAACTCGCTCTACGTTAATACCGCAACTTGCTGCGAGTTCGGGGTTGTCTGCAACCGCTCGCATTCGACGACCAAGACGGGTTTTGGTCAACAAAAGCATCAGCAAACCGACGGATGCAAAAATCACAAATGGCATAGCTGCGTTGTAATATGCATAATTTGAAGTTAACTCTGTGACACAATCTGGACCAACTGAGTATACATCTGCAAGAGGCTTTGACCCCTCGCTGACGATTTGGCTCGAAACGCCGTCTACTTGCTCACAGGAACCGTGGATGTAAGTCTCTCCACTCGCTATTGAGCGGTCTCCAAGGTTGAATTTTGTTAACAACGTCGGCACTTCAAACTGCTGTTCTCTGGCAATACGCCAATCAATGTCAGGTTCGAATAATTTAGTTCCTGCTCCAAACCGAAGATAAACAATCGCTCTAAGAATAAGAGCGACACCTAATGATGCAATCATCATCACGTCGGCACTGGATTTACGGTCTCGAAATCCTCGGAAAACGAGACGGTCAATGATGACCCCTGCAAGCCCTGTTAGAACGAAAGCGCCAATGAGTGTCCAGACAAGAACAGACCAAACAAGGACGCCGTCTTTCGAAGTTTCTACAAGCGGGAAGAAATAATCCATCCACATCATCATGGCGGCAACATACATCCCTAACATGAAAAATTCGCTCTGAGCGAAATTTCCATAGCGTTGAACGCTGTATGTAAGTGTACAACCCACGGCAATAGCCAGGTAAGTAGAGGACCAAGTCAGTGTACTGAACCCAATTGAGCTCAAGTTGAAGAAAATCTCAGCACTGCTGTCCAGGCCGAGCAATAGCAGTTCAATGGTGAACAATACGGTGAGCAGGAGAAATAACGGGGAAAGCACCATCAGCGAAATTCGGAACCATCCTTGGGCTAGATCATCAAAGACAATCTTCACGAAGAAGAATCCCATTGAGATGAGCTGAACGGATTGGAAGAGCCAAACCATGTCGTTTGGAAGGTTTCCAAACAGGATTGCATCAATTCCATTACCTATGCCTGCCTGATAAAGCAGACCAATAATAGCATCCAACGACACCAAAGTCGCAATCAACAGACGTCGTTGAAGTTGTGAAAGGTCTTGCCAACGATGGAGAATGGACTCGGGATTGTGTTCCTTTATCTCCGAGTCCATTCTTCAAAGCCTCCGCAATCAAGCGTTTCGCATCCTGCGGAGAAATCTCCTGCAGTTATGTGCGTGACGACTCAAGATGCGTCTGTTACACCGTCTGCAACGGTCCAGTACATTGAGCAAGCGTATGCTCCGTCGGCTGCACCTGCTGCGGTGTATCCGCAGATATCGTATCCGTCGCCGCCAACGTCTCCGTTAGCGAGGAAGGTATGAAGTCCACTTGCGCCTTCGTAAGCAGTACCGATGGTAGCAATTGATGCGTCCATGTCAGTGTTGTCTGCGTTGTATGCCTTTCCGATAATGGAAACTGCATCGTAAGCGGTCAAAACGTATTGCTTGATGCTTGCTG